>JAPSJG010000494.1 GCA_031178305.1 Sinorhizobium sp. | reverse complement strand
GGTGCGCAGGACATAGGGGCGTCTCATGATCCCGATCTACGATACCGCTCCGAGAGCCCGCACCCCGGTCGTCGTCTACGGCATGATCGTCACGAACGTCGCCATCTTCATTTGGATGATCGGTCTGTCTGAAACGGAGACGGGCTGGGTGCTGATGCACTTCGCCCTCATCCCACTACGCTATTCGGAGCCGGAGGCGGCACTTGCCGTCGGCCTCGATCCCACCAGCTATTGGCCGCTGCTCACCAGCACCTTTCTCCATGGCGGCTGGCTTCACCTTGGCCTGAACATGTGGAGCCTCTGGATATTCGGCCCCGCCATGGAGGCGCATTGCGGCCGGCTGGTCTTCATCCTCCTCTATCTCGCCGGCGCGGTGGCGGCGAGCTTCGCCCATCTCGTCGCCAACTGGACATCGCCTGTGCCGGCTCTGGGAGCGTCCGGGGCCATCGCCGCGGTGATCGCCGCCTACGCCGTGACCTATCCGCGCGCCAAGGTCATCCTGCTGGTGCCAATATTGTTCTTGCCGCTTTTCGTTCCGGTGTCGGCGCTGTTCTTCGCCGCGTTCTGGTTCGTTCTCCAGATCCTCCAGGGAACGCAGGAGTTATTCGCCGGCTCGATGGGTGCCGGGGTGGCATGGTGGGCCCATATCGGCGGTTTCCTCCTGGGAATATTCTTTGCGAAGGTCGCAGTCGCCCTTGGCCTCGGTCGCGGCATCGAAACGCGGCGCTGGACCGGGTCGGTACCACGGGTTCCGCGGCGCTGACACCCGGTCGGGCGGGGTAAAGCGCTCCATCTGCGAAAGGATCTATTTCCTTTCCGAGCGAAATCTCCTTACATCGCCGGTGCTGATGTCGATATCGATGTGGTCTTGACGGCCGAGGGGGGCGCCGAGGATGACTGGATTGAATTACGACTACTGCATCATTGGCGGCGGCATAGTCGGCCTTGCGACTGCACTGGCGGTGCAGCGTCGTGATCCTGGTGCGCGGCTGATCCTGTTGGAGAAGGAGCATGCGCCGGCCATGCACCAGACAGGTCACAATAGCGGGGTCATACATGCCGGCGTCTATTATCAGCCCGGCTCGCTGAAAGCGCGGCTCTGCCGGGAAGGTGCCGAGGCGACGAAGGCGTTCTGCCGTCAAAAATCAATCCGTTTCGAGGAATGCGGCAAGCTGCTGGTAGCGACCGACTCGTTGGAAATGCAGCGGATGGAGGATCTGGCGGCCCGTGCTGAGCGCAACGACATCCGTTTCGAGCGGCTCGGCCGTGACGGGCTGAAGGCAAGGGAGCCGGAGGTCGCCGGCGTCGGTGCCCTGCTCGTTCCCGCCACCGGAATTGTCGACTATGCGGATGTGTGCAGTGCCATGGCCGAGGAGTTCGGTGCGGCGGGCGGCATTCTTCAGTTCGGAGCGACGGTTCATGCGATCCACGAGGAGGATGCCGCGGTGGTCGTGCAGGCGGGCGGAACCATGGTGCGCGCCGGCCGCCTCGTCGTGTGCGCCGGGCTGCAATCCGACCGGCTGGCGCGGCTGGCCGGGCTGACGATAGATCACAGGATCGTGCCGTTCCGCGGCGAATACTACACTTTGCCGAAGAGCCGATCCGGCATAGTTCGGCACCTGATCTATCCCATTCCCGATCCGGATCTGCCCTTCCTTGGCGTTCACCTCACGCGCATGATCGACGGGAGCGTGACGGTCGGTCCGAATGCGGTGCTGGGCTTTGCCCGCGAAGGCTATCGCAAGGGCAGCGCGAATTTCACGGATGTAAGCGAGATGATCCGGTTTCCTGGTTTCTGGCGGGTATTGCGCCGCAACTGGCGGTCGGGCCTGGACGAAATGCTCGGCTCGCTTTCGCCGCGCCGCTACCTGGAGAAATGCCGGAAATACTGCCCTTCGTTAACCCTGGCGGATCTCGGCAGGCCGGGTGCAGGAATACGCGCCCAGGCAGTCTTGGGCGACGGCACGCTCGTCCACGATTTCCTCTTCATCGGCACGGAGCGGATGCTCCATGTGTGCAATGCGCCGTCTCCTGCCGCGACGTCGGCGATCCCCATTGCCAACATGATCGTCGACCGCCTGTTCGCCGAATGACCTATGTCTCCCGGCTGGGCAAAGATGTGGGTGGCGGAGAGGAAGGGATTCGAACCCTCGATGCGCTTTTGGCGCATACTCCCTTAGCAGGGGAGCGCCTTCGACCACTCGGCCACCTCTCCGCTTTGGTCCCCAGATTAATATGTAGAGACGCCGAAGCCAAATCGAACGGGTTCTGCGCGTCGAGTTCAGCGAATATGGGGCGGTCTGCAAGCAAACACAGCGCGCGGACCCGCAGGTGGGGCGGTCGCCATTTTTGATCGGAACGTCAGTCCTCGTCGGCTTCACACCGACGCACATAGTCCGACCGATTGATGCCGTGGCGCTGGAGCTTGTCGTAGAAGGTCTTGCGGGGAATGCCGAGCGTTTGGAGCGTTGACTTGACGTCGCCGTTGTGGGCCGTCAGCGCTTCCTTCAGGATCTCGGCCTCATAGCGCTCGAGCCGTTCGGGCAGGCTGCCGCCGGCAGGGGGGGCAGCAGGCGCCCTTCCCGGATCGCCCTCGACCCCGAGCGCCACCCGTTCGGCGAAGTGCGAGAGCTCGCGAACGTTGCCGGGCCAGGCGTGCGACATCAGATGGTCGCGGACGGCTGCAGATATTTCCGGCACGTCGCGGCCGAAGCGTTCGGCGGCACGCCTCAGGAAATGCGCGAAGAGCAGCGGGATATCCTCGCGGCGTTCGCGCAGGGGCGGGATCGACAGGGTGACGACGTTCAGCCGATAATAGAGATCCTCGCGGAAATCGCCGCGCTCTCCCGCATCGCCGAGATCGATTTTCGCGGCGGCAACGACGCGGATGTCGACGGGGCGGGTGAGATTGGTGCCGAGCGGCGTAATTTCGCGCGCTTCGAGCACGCGCAGCATCTTGACCTGGGTCGCCGGCGGCATCGCTTCGATCTCGT
>JAPSJG010000048.1 GCA_031178305.1 Sinorhizobium sp. | reverse complement strand
CTTCCGTATCGGTCGCGCTTGCCGGTATTGAGAAGCGCTTCGGTGCAAAACTTCTCTTCCGCTATGCCGCCGGCAGCCATCCGACAGCTGCCGGCGAAGTCCTTTTGGCGCGATTGCGCCGTATGGAAGATCAGCTGGCTTCGGCCCTGAGTCAGGCCCTTGGTGCGAGTTCGCAACGCGACCCGGCGCTGATTTCCAAGGCCCTTGCCCGCATCAACTTCCGACAAATCGAGGCGCTGATCGCACTTGCCGGGAGCGGATCCATTGTGGACGCAGCGCGCACCGGAGGCGGCTCGCCGGCAGCGCTGCACCGAACGCTCTACGAGTTGCAAGCGAATGTCGGTAAGTCGATCCTTGTTCGCAGCCCGAGTGGCGTAGCGCCGAACGCAGTCGGCCGTGGCCTTGCGATGCGCTGGCAAGTTGCCCTGACAGAACTCGAACAGGCAGTGGACGAACTTCGGGAAAGCGAAGGCCGCATGGAGGGGCGAATCAAGATCGCCAGCTTGCCGCTCGCCCGCACGTTGCTTCTGGCGCGTGCGATCAACCCGCTTCTCGCGGCACACCCAAATGCGAGAATCGAGGTCATGGACGGATCCTACGAACTTCTGTCCCAGCAGTTGCGCATGGGTGCAAGCGACGTCCTCATCGGCGCGCTGCGCTCCGGAAGCGATCTTATGGGCTTGAAGACCGAGGCCCTCTTCGACGATCCCTACGCGATTGTAGGCCGGCCGAAACACCCGCTTCTCAGTAGCGGCGACACGGGCGCTTCACTTGAGGAGCTTGCCAGGCAGGAATGGGTGGCCCAACGGCCCGGGACCCCCATTCGCGCTGCGTTCGATTCCCTGTTTGAGGGCCGCGACCCGCCCCCAAGAGCCAGCATCGAGACGAGCTCGCTCGTTCTCACGCGCGCTATCATTTTGGAAAGCGACCGCCTGTCGATGCTCTCCCGCCGCCAGATCGCCGTCGAGGAGCGGGAGAAGCTTTTGAGCTGTATTCCCGTTGCAGAGGACGTGCAACGCCGGCTCGGAACGCGCACGATCGGCATCACCACGCGCGAAAACTGGCTGCCGAGCAGGTTACAAGCTACCTTTCTCGATCACATTCGGGCCGCAGCAAACGACTTCGCCTCCATGGAGAGCGCCTGAATGCACTCGAGCGCCGATACAACTCACCGACGAATTTACCTCATCGCTTTGCTATTATCCTTCGCCTCCGGCGGCCGCCGCCGGTCGGAAGCTGCGGGATTGAAGTCGAGGATCTTGTTGACGAGGGACCGGTGCGCGGCAATGCAGCCGATAAGTATCGCATCCATTCCAGCCGACGACCGAAGCCGTCCATCTTCGCTCATTTCTTGTTCACGATCACTACTCTAGGATGTTGACAACGTGCAGCTGCGCCCCATTTCACTTCGGGCACGGTTCACGATCGCGGCGTGAATTTTGTCGTCGACACTTTTTTTCAGCAATGGGCGGTCGAAGCGAGCGTCGAAGGCGTGGACACCCAGGCGCAACTGGGCGTCATCCGCGCCGAAGGTTTCGACGAGGCGCAGGGTTATCTGTTCGCACGCCCCCTGCCCGCCAAGCAGGTGTTGGCCGTCATCGAACGAACATCAAGGAAAGCGCAAATGGAAGCCTATGAAAAAGCGCGGGCATGGGACCGGTGCTTAGGGTGCCGCTTTGAATCGGCCCTCCAATCGTGCAACCTAGTCCGCAGTTCCTCAAGTCGAATAAGCCCGCCACGACCGCGCAAATCGAACTCAGCCGTTGTCACCCGGCGCGATGACGCTTGCCGCGCTGCGGACGGGAACGCGGCGGGCGGCAGTTACGCATTAACCGCGAGCGCGGGCAACTGAGAGCGCTCATAGCGAATTTGCCTTGTTCTCGGGGCCATTCGCACCTCCTGCTGACGCCTATGGTTGACGGAGAAGTGCCGTGGCGGCCGCGTAGTCGACCGGGCGGGAGAAATAGTAGCCTTGCGCGAACCGGCAGCCCATCTTGCGAAGTTGGTCGACATGGTGCTCCGTTTCCGCTCCTTCCGCCACTACATCCATTTTCAGGTTTTTCGCCAGATCGAGGATCGTCTGGATGATCCGGTTTCCGTCGGATTTTTCCTGAAGCGCATTTACGAAGGAGCGGTCTATCTTCAGCGTGTCGAACGGAAGTTGATGCAGGTAGCTCAGTGATGAATATCCGGTGCCAAAATCATCGATACTGACCCGAACACCGAAGGCGCGCAGTTGCTGAAGAATCCCTATGGCCTGATCCGCGTCTTGAATGGTAACGCCTTCGGTGATTTCCAGGCGGATCGTGTCAGGCCTTGCGCCACTTTCCTTGACAGCAGCAATGACCTGCTCGACGAAATCCGGCTGCCGGAACTGGCGCGGTGACACATTGACGCTCATGGTCAACGGCACCGAACGGGGATGCGCGGTTTGCCAAGCAGCGAGCGTGGCAAAGGCTTCCCGCATAACCCAATTGCCGATAAAGACAATGAGACCGGTTTCCTCCGCAAGCGCGATGAATTCGGCCGGTGGAACCAATTGTTCGGAGCCGCGCCGCCAACGCACCAACGCCTCGAAACCGACGATATCGCCCCCATCGAGGGCGACGATCGGTTGGTAATACAACACGAATTCCTGTTTTCGCAGCGCGCCGCGCAAATCGCTTTCAAGGGAAAGGCGGCGCATGGCCGCTTTGTGCAGGCTCTGGTCAAAGACTTCGATTCGGGCTCTGCCCTCGGACTTGGCCCGGTACATCGCAAGATCGGCATCGCGCATGATCTCCGCGGCGCTGGAATAGCCGGCGTCGCTTGAGGCGATGCCGATGCTGGCCGATGTATAGACATCCTGCCCTTCGATCGTCAGCGGCCGTCGCAACGCAGCCTGCAGGCGTTCGGCGATCTCGATGGCGGTACTGCCGCTAGTGAGCTCTTCGAGCAGAATGGTGAATTCGTCCCCGCCAAGCCTCGCCAACGTCGGCAGGACGCCACAGCCTTCCGCTTTCTCGGCCTGGGCGAGAACAGCGGACAACCGGCCGGCGATCTCGATCAGCAGGGCGTCCCCGGCCGCGTGGCCAAGGCTGTCGTTGACCAGCTTGAAGCGGTCAAGGTCAATGAAGAGAACGGCGAAGCCGAGCTCGGGCCTGCGCTTGTGGGCGCCCACGGCGCGATCCAGCCTGTCGGTGAACAGCAGCCGGTTGGGCAGGCCGGTAAGAGGATCGTGCGAGGCATCATAGATCAGCTTGTCTTCGGCCCGTTTGCGTTCCATCACACGGCCGAGGTGGGTTCCGATCTGCCCCATCACGGCGAGCAGCGGCTCGTCCGGTTCCAGGCTACTGCGGGAAAAGAATTCCATGACGGCCAGAACTTCGTCGCCGACCAGCACGGGAAAGGCGAAGGCGGCATGCAGGTCGCAAGCCTTGGCGGCGTCCCCGCGCTGGAAGTCGGGATCCTGCGTGACATCGCAGATCCGGACCGCAGCTCCCGTGTCAAGAACGCGGCCCGGAAGACCGTGACCGCGCTCGAACTTCATTCGTTGGGTCATCGCGACAAACTCGGTCAATCTGTCGGGATCATCCGCGTGCCAGATCGGTGTCGAAAGGAGGCACTGCGCGTCGTCGCCCGCGAGCATGTAGACATTGCCGATTTGCCAGCCTGTATGGCCGCAAATCGCTTCAACGGCAAAGCGCAGTGCGTCATCGACCGACGCACTTTGATTGGCTTTCGTCGCAATCGCTTTCAGGAGCTCAAGCTGCCGTTGCTTCTCATATAGATCGCTCAGTCCCTTTTCGGCGATCGCCTCGGCCTGCAGGCGCGCGGTGCGCTCGCGTTGCAGCCGCCTTTCGAGCTTGAGAATTTTGAGGTTGAGTTCCGCGATCGGGTCGGAGACCGGGTCGGTATTCATCAGTTGGCCCATTGCATTTCCATGACGCACTTATCCGCGCCCTGGTTCATGCAGGTGTGGTGCACGATATCCACTTCCTCGCAGAAGATGGTCGCTGCGCCTTTGACGAAGCCGTGCGCGAGATCGCACATTTTGCGAGAGGACTCGTATCCCATCGTCACCGTGCGGCCGCTTTCGCGAAAATGGAAGAAGGGGCAGCTGGCACCCGAATACAGCTTTCGAACTTCCGGATGGATGATGTTGTTGACGCTGAGTATGAAACTTCGCGCCGAAGAATGGTTTGCAAAAAGGGCCGGGTAACGCTCCCGCAGGAGTGGCATTGCCCGCTCCCCGAACCAACGCAGCACCTCGCCATTGGTCATTCCGAGCTTGGCAGCCGCCGCCTCCACCAGTGCAACTATCTCGTCATCGGAATAGTTTCCGAGCGACGTGTAGGCGCCAGAAACATCTGCGTCGTCGAGCAGGTCTTCCCATGTCTCCGGTCCGAACTCCCTCAGTACGGCCTCTTCGAGGAGGTTAAACACGACGCCCTTCATTCCGGTCTCCGACGATCGATATTGACGAGGAATCGCTATAGTAGTGAATGCTCACAAATTGGTTAAGGATCTGAAGGAAGTGAGGAGCGGAAGGTCGTAGTAGTGTGGTATGTAGACGTAGAAACCTTACGGCATGGGACCTACAAGAGGGTTTTCTCGCGTTCTTAAGGAGGCCGCTTTTCTCGCGGCGCTGATGAACGATCCGGCGGTATCGATCGGCGGCGACAGGCACTTTCCCACCCTGATGCTGCAGAATGATCGGCTGCATTCATGGGCTCAAGCAAAGTAGAGGGTGCCCCTCACCCGTTGGCCGAGATATTCGGATGACGCAATCATAAGCAAGGACACGCAGGGGTTCATACAGACGCCTGTTCCGAGTTGACGGCTCGCTTCTTCTGCCAGATGCGCAGGCCGCCGACCTCATCCAGAAATACGAGGCCCGCATCGCGGCAGGTCGGGCCGAAGGCATCGATCTGCAGAAGCGCGGCAAATGCCCCGGAGCGGTCGCCGCCGACTGGCTGCCCCTTACGACGACCCCGCCGCCTCGGCGGTGTCGTCGTAGGAGAACGCATCGAAGATGTCAGCCTGAGCGGCTCCCGTCGACGATCAGGACGGATGTAATGCTGGGCTTCATCGAGTCAAAGCGCTTCGTGGCCGATTTGTGCGAGCTTCGGGAGGATTTTCGGACGTTTCGCGCAGACCGGATTGAACGCATCGAATTAGTCGAGGAGCGTTATCCCGGTCGCCGCCGAGACCTCGCCAAACGCTGGCGGACCCAAGTGGACGAGGAACGGGCGAGATCGGCTGCCAGCGTCGAGAAGCCCAAGGAATCGTAGGGCCATCCAATACGACGAACGCCGCTTCGGTGGCTATCAAGTTCGAGCGGCAGCGTGCCTTCATTCGTTGTCCGGGTGAACAGGAGTCGGACAGCTAAAAATCGGTACTCTCGGAGAACAACAGCTTGCCCTCGGCAAGGAGACTCTCGATGGCTCGTCGAAGTTGAAACTTTTAGAATGAGGAAATAATGCAGGGGCGACCCAACAAGAAAGAACCGCGCGCTATCGACATACATGTCGGCAACCGCATCCGCTTGCGTAGGCTGGCACTGGACTGGAGCCAGACAAAGCTTGGCGAAGCGCTCGATGTGAGCTTCCAGCAGGTGCAGAAATACGAAAAAGGCCTCAACCGAGTCGGTGCAAGCCGGTTGCAGCGAGCGGCCGAGGTGCTGGGCGTGACCGTGTCCTATTTCTTTGAGGGCGGTACGGAAGCCACGAAGGACCCGCAACAGGATCCGGCAGTCGTTTCCAGCGACGAGTTGCTGCAGTTCCTGGCGACGGAAGAAGGTGTCGCGCTCAATCGCGCCTTCGCGCGGCTGACGGACGCGCAGGTGCGGCGGCGTATTGTGGCGCTCGTAAAAGCACTCGCGCCATCCGAGCCGATCCTGAGCGAAGCCGCGGAATAGTCAGATGCCGCTGAGGTACGTGCCGCGGCGGCAGGGACGACGGCGCGGCACTCTCAGTCCGCTCGACGTGCTTCGGCCTGAAGCATGTCGTTCAGGATATTCGCACCCGTTGCCGCGGCCGTAGTGATATCGGCAAACAGCAGACTCGCCTCCGCGAGCACGCCCTCGTCCGGTTCACCGGCATCGGGGCGCTGAAATCCTGAAGCAGCCCGAGCAGGGCAGCGACCGTGCGCTGCTGGCTTTGGACACCGAGAATGGCGAATTTGTATCGCCGATAGCAGTTTCACCAATAACATCACCGATCCTGCAAATTTTCTCCGCCCCCTTGACCTTCCAACGGTGGGAAGCTCCATCTTCTGTCCGTTGGAAAGACAGGAGAGACGATATGCAACGCTACAGGGTCGAAGACATGAGCTGCGGGCATTGCGTCGGCGCCATCGAGAGAGCGATACGCGGCATCGATCCGACCGCTTCCGTCAAGGTCGATCTTGGGGCCAGGTAAGTCAGCGTCGAAACCGCTGCCGAGGTCATCGTGATCGCGGAGGCGCTGAAGTCGGCAGGTTATGACAACCAAATTCTGTGACGCCGCAGTGGTCGGCCGAAATCGCATCGAAGGAACAAACCATGACGTCGCATTCGATCCCCAAGAGAAGCAAACCGATTTCCGTCGCAGAGCGCAGCGCGAACTTGGCGATCGAAGGCATGAGCTGCGCCTCCTGCGTGGCGCGCGTCGAAAGGGCTATCAACGCCGTGCCGGGCGTTCGATCCGTCTCCGTCAATCTCGCGACGGAACGTGCCGAGGTGCACTTCGACGAAACGGCGGAAGCGGGCGCCATCATCAAGGCGATTGAAGACACGGGCTATCAGGTGGCGGAGGAACGGCTCGAGTTCGGCATAGAGGGCATGAGCTGCGCCTCCTGCGTGGCGCGTGTCGAGAAAGCCGTGAAGTCGGTTCCCGGCGTCATCGATGCCAGCGTCAATCTGGCGACCGAACGGGCATTCGTTCGCCTGATCAAGAACATGGTTTCGGCCGACGAGGTCGAGAAGGCCATGCGCGGGATCGGCTATGAAGCTCGGCGCTTCGGCGGCACCGAACATGTGGATCGCGAGGCGGAGACGCGCGAACGGGAAAGCAGCCGGCTGAAGCGCGACGTCACCATCGCCGCGCTGTTGACGCTTCCCGTCTTCATACTCGAAATGGGCTCGCATTTCGTGCCGGCAATCCATGACTTCGTCATGGCACATATCGGCATGCAGGAGAGCCGCTACGCCCAATTTTTTCTCGCGACGCTCGTGCTGTTCGGCCCGGGTCTTCGCTTTTTCGCGAAGGGCGTGCCGGCGCTCTTGCGAGCGGTCCCTGACATGAATTCGCTGGTCGCGATCGGCGCGGCGGCGGCCTGGAGCTATTCCGTCGTCGCAACCTTCGCCTCAAGCCTGCTGCCCGCGGGTACCGCGAATGTGTACTTCGAGGCGGCAGCGGTGATCGTCACGCTGATCCTGCTCGGCCGGTATCTCGAAGCCCGCGCCAAGGGCCGCACCTCGGAAGCAATCAAGCATCTGATGGGACTGCAGCCGAAGACGGCCCGGGTGCTACGCGACGGCGAAACGACGGAAATCCCCGTCGCCGACCTTCGCAAGGGCGACGTCGTGCTCGTCCGGCCAGGCGAAAAAATCGCCGTGGACGGCGTCGTACTGGAAGGCGAATCCTATGTCGATGAGTCGATGATTACGGGCGAGCCGGTACCGGTGCGAAAGACGAATGGATCGGAGGTCGTCGGCGGCACGATCAACAAGACCGGCGCCTTCACCCTTCGCGCTACCAAGGTCGGTGCCGACACGGTCCTTGCGCAGATCATCCACATGGTCGAGCAGGCCCAAGGCGCGAAACTGCCGATCCAGGCGCTGGTGGACCGCGTCACCGCCTGGTTCGTGCCGCTGGTCATGGCAATCGCCCTGCTGACGTTCCTCGTCTGGCTCATCTTCGGCCCCGAGCCGGCTTTGACTTTCGCGCTCGTCAACGGCGTCGCGGTGCTTATCATTGCCTGCCCCTGCGCCATGGGGCTCGCCACACCGACATCGATCATGGTTGGCACCGGCCGTGCGGCCGAAATGGGCGTGCTCTTCCGCAGGGGAGAGGCGCTGCAGACCTTGCGCAATGCCGAGTTCATCGCCCTCGACAAGACCGGCACGCTTACCAAGGGCCACCCGGAGCTGACGGACCTCGAGGCCGCTGCGGGCTTCGACCGCGGCATGGTGCTTGCCCTAGTCGCAGCGGCCGAAACGCGCTCGGAACACCCGATCGCGGAGGCGATCGTCTCTGCGGCAAAGGCCGACGGCCTCGTCGTTGATGAGCCGCAGAACTTCGAGGCGATCCCCGGCTACGGCACCCGCGCCGAGGTCGCCGGGAAAACGGTTCACGTCGGTGCCGACAGATTGATGGTCCGTCTCGGGCTCGACGTATCGGCCTTCGCCGTTACGGCAGAGCGCCTGGGCAATGAAGGCAAGAGCCCGCTTTACGCGGCAATCGACGGAAAGCTTGCCGCGGTCATCGCCGTAGCCGACCCGATCAAGCAAACAACGCCGCAGGCGATCCGAGAACTGCACGAGCTCGGCCTCAAGATCGCGATGATCACAGGCGACAATCGCCGCACGGCGCAGGCGATCGCTCGCAAGCTCGGGATAGACGAGGTCGTCGCCGAGGTGCTGCCGGACGGAAAGGTCGCCGCCCTGAGGCGCCTGCAGGAAGACGGTTACAATATCGCCTTCGTCGGCGACGGTATCAACGATGCGCCGGCGCTTGCCGCCGCCGATGCCGGGATCGCCATCGGCACGGGAACCGACGTCGCAATCGAGAGCGCCGACGTCGTGCTGATGTCCGGCGATTTGCTCGGCGTGCCGAACGCGATTGCGCTATCCAAGGCTACCATCCGCAACGTAAAGGAAAACCTGTTCTGGGCCTTCGCCTATAACGTGGTGCTGATCCCGGTTGCGGCCGGCGTGCTCTATCCGGTTTACGGCGTGCTGTTGTCTCCGGTCTTTGCCGCCGGTGCCATGGCGCTTTCCAGCGTCTTCGTGGTCGGTAACGCCCTGCGCCTCAGGCGTTTCAAAGGGGCGCACGGATGAGACGTATATTCAGCAGTCCTTCGCAACTTCCGCATCCGACACGTCATGGCACCCCGGACACGGACGCCCTATATTTGCGGCATCTCCTGCCGTTTGATGAATGGTGAGCTCATGAATATCGGCAATGCCGCCCGCGCCTCCGGTGTCTCCGCAAAGATGATCCGCTATTACGAGACGATCGGCCTCATTCCGCCCGCCGGCCGAAGCGAGGCCGGCTACCGCAATTATGGTGAAAGCGACGTCCATACCTTACGCTTCATTCGGCGTGCCCGCGACCTCGGCTTCACCGTGGAGCAGATGGCCGAGCTGCTAGCGCTTTGGCGCGACCGGTCACGTGCCAGCAGTGAGGTGAAGAAAATCGCGCTCGATCACGTGGCAATACTGGAGCGCAAGGCCGAAGAGCTGAAGGCGATGAGCCGGACGTTGAAGCATCTGGCCGCCCATTGCCACGGTGACGAGCGGCCCGATTGTCCGATCCTCGACGACCTCGGGGGAACGGAAAGCGAGCCGGAAGAGACACAGGCGCCGGCCCGGTTCGGTCGCGCCGGCATCGATCCGCTGAACAGGCGCCAGCAAGCAAGCCGGCGCCCATAGGTGCAGCGGCCCAGGAGCGACTGATGACATGCACCGCAGAGAATTCCTCGCCGCGCTCGCAGGCGTCTCCGCGGCGCTAAACTGATTTGGCAGTAGCCGCTACCTCGAAACGAAGAGCAGGTCGAAGCCTCTGAGTTCGCTTCGCGCGAGCGACTTGCGGAGCGCCGTCCAGATCACCAACGGATTCTCCAGCCGGAAACCTTCGAAGCTCCGGATAAGACGGATCGTCGCCACCAATGTTCGGACCGCACGCAGTATCGCTGGGCCGGAGAGCGAGGCGCAAAAGATTTGCGGGTGCACGGCAAGCAGCACCCCTGCGGTCCTCTTCCGGTCGATTGCCCGAAACTGCTCGATCACCTTGTACTCGTAGCCTTCTATGTCGATCTTGAAGCAGATGCGCTCCGTCTTCGCCTTTGCCTGAAGTTTGGAGATGGTCACCGTCCTGGCGGTAATCGCCATGCCTGTGTCGTCGGCGATCAGCGCCGAGGTTTCGGAGCTGCCGAAGCTGCCGCCGACGGAGTGAAGCACCAGGGATTCGTCCTCGGATAGTGCGGCGTTGACGAGTTCCACCTCGCCGGCGTTCTCAGGCTTCATTCGCGTCAGTATATCGAAACACACCGGGTCCGGTTCAACGACGATGACATTGTTCGCAATCTGCGCGGCCCAATAGGGAGTAATGCCAATCCAACCGCCGATATCGATGAAGGTCGTCCTGTCGTCGACCAGGCGTTCAATGTTGCGGAATGTCCCGGGCTCCCACTCTCCCGCCTGCAGTCGGGCGAAGAAGCGCTTCTTTTCCGGCTTTTCGGGAAAATAGACAGTCTTCTGGAAATAGGTGATCGCGCGCATCGCGCTTCTCTACTGCATGATCCGCGGATTCGGAACCGCCTCCAGTGAAAATCATACAGCCATAGCGGCAGCATTCCACGAGATGAAAGGGCCTACGCCTCCACCCGCTGGGCGCGACTTCGGGCTTCGGTCAGTTCGGACGTCGTTTGGCTGAGGCGATCGGCAAGGACGCGCATGATCTCGACAGCCATGTCCGGAAAATCCGCCAAAAGCTTCAGGAAATCGTCCTTGCGGATGCGAAGCGCCTCGAGGGGCGTGGTCGTCGTCAGCGTGGCGGTGCGCGGCGTATTGCAGAGAATGGCGATTTCGCCCACGATCGAGTTCTCTTCCACCTCCGCCACTTTCAACTGTCCGCCGGGCGTCGAGACCAGAACGTCGGCTTTGCCGGAAAGAACGACGTAGGCGGCATCGCCGATGTCGCCCTGCTGAAACAGGTTCTCTCCGGCACCATACATCACCCGGTCGGAGGTGAAGGCGAGAAGCTTGAGCTTCGCAGGCGGCAGTCCGGAAAACAACGGGATCCGGCGCAGCATTTCAACTTCGTCTTTCAGGAGCATATCAGTCCGCTTCTCCAGGTTTTGCCGCGGGCGCAAACAGTGTCCCTTCCCGACCGGCCGGGAAATATGCCTGCCTAGCAAGAAGAATATTACATCAAGATGCCAGTTCCTTATAGTCGCTGTCATTTGGAGGGATTTCAACAGACCTGTCTTCCACCAGGCGCCCGTTCTCGAAATGCGCCACGCGGTCGAAAAGATCCGAAAGCGCCGGGTTGGCAAGAACCCATACGACGGCCGCGTTGCGCTCTTCCGCCCGCAGGAAGGCAAAGACGTTGCGCGTGATCTGGTCCTGCGTGCGCTGGTCGAGGGCGAGCAGCGGCTGATTGAAGATGTAGAAGTCCGAAACGCGGATGAGGGCCCGCGCCAGGTTGAGCTTTTGCCGCTGACCGGCTGTCAAGCGCTTGCCGCCGGCCCCGACGTCGAAATCGAGGCCGAAGGCAAGCACCTTGTCGTAGAGGCCAAGCGATTCGAAGAGATCACGCACGATGGCTCGAATTCGCTCCGACCCGTCCGTATGCTTATGCCCGATACGGCCGAAGAGCACGTTGTCGAGGATGCTGGCCGAGGCCATGTAGCGGTTCGGCTCGTAATGCTCGATGATGCCCACGAGATCGGCAGGAAGTCCGTCGCTGAACTCGCGCCGCGCATCAACGACTTTCGCCATCAGGTCATCTGTCAAAAGGCCGAAGCGGTGCCGGGGCTCGATATAACCGAAGCACAGGCGAATAATGCGGATCGCCTCTTCCTCGGAAACTTCCCCGATAGGCCGACCCCTGAGCCTCTGCAGAAGCGTCTCATAGACCGGGACTTCCTCGCTCGTCATGAAAGTGAGCTGCTGGAAGAACGGGTGGTCCGGCGGCAGATCGCGGAACAGTTCGACGACGTTCTCGGCGATTTCCAGCCCCATTTCGTAGAAGATCTCGTGCAGCCCTGACCTCTTCAGCACCGTTTTGAAGAAGGGATGGCTCTCCAGCAGTCTTTCCCACCTCGCCCGGTCCGTGATCGCGCCGAAGAGCAGATTTTCTCCAACGGTCGCCTCGATATTGTACGAGCCGGGCTCGAAGAACACGACGAGATCGCTGAGCTTTTCAGCCTCGAGTCGCCGCCGCAGCGCGCCGCGCATTTCCACGATCTCGCTGGCGAATGAAGCGTGTTCGGCCGGATCGATGGTCGAGCGGATGGCGAGCGCCAGGATGTCATTGGTCAAAAGTGCGACGTCGAGCACTGCCCTGACTTTCGCGAAGAGATCGTCCGGACCGGTTGCCCCCGCGGCGGCATAGTCGATCCAGTCGCTGTTGAGATCGAGCGACGGATTGCCGGCGAGCCTGGCTTCAAGCAATTCCCAGCGGCGATGAGCGGCCTTGTCCCCCTCGTAGGCCACCTCCGTCAACGGCGCATGCTTGAGGCCGTAGAGCAGATTGTCGCCGAGGCTGCCCTGGAAGGCGTAGACCTCGGAGGAAGCATAGGAGACCCGCCGCCCGACAATGGCTTCCGGCAAGTCGTGGATGTCGGTGTCGCCAACGACAATCCTGCCGCTCTCAGGCCATGTCACACGGCCGAAGGCCTCGGCCAGCGCTTCGCCGCCGCCGGCTGTCCCACCGGTGATCGCCACAGTCTCGCCCGGTCGAACCTGCAACGACACATGCTCGATGATCCTCGCCCCGCCGTCGTCGGCGATGGACAGATTGACCGCTGCAAGCGCTCCGGAAAGGGGCGG
>JAPSJG010000493.1 GCA_031178305.1 Sinorhizobium sp. | reverse complement strand
CGCGGTTGCCGACATAGGTAAGCTCGGTCTGGATGCCGCGCCGGTCCTGGCAGAGCTTCAGGATGCCGCCGAGATATTCGTCCGGGGTCATGATCGTCGCCCGGATCCAGGGCTCGCGGAATTCGGCAATCTTGACGACGTCCGGCATGTCGGCCGGGTTGTGCAGCTCTTTCTCGGTGCCGTCGGTCATGGTCAGCTGATAGACGACCGAAGGCGCAGTCGCGATCAGGTCGAGGTCGAACTCGCGCGACAGCCGCTCCTGGATGATCTCGAGATGCAGGAGCCCGAGGAAGCCACAGCGGAAGCCGAAGCCGAGCGCGGCGGAAGACTCCATCTCGAAGGAGAACGAGGCGTCGTTCAAGCGCAGCTTGCCCATGGCGCTGCGCAGCTCCTCGAAATCGGCGGCATCTACCGGGAAAAGGCCGCAGAAAACCACCGGTTGGGCCGGCTTGAAGCCGGGAAGGGCTTCCGCCGTCGGCCGCTTGTCGTCGGTGATCGTGTCGCCGACGCGGGTGTCGGCCACTTCCTTTATCGATGCGGTGATGAAGCCGATCTCGCCGGGCACGAGCGAATCGACAGACACCATCTTCGGCGTCAGCACGCCGACGCGTTCGACCGAGTACCTCGCGCCGGTTCCCATCATGCGGATGCTCTGGCCCTTGGCTAAGACGCCATCGATGATGCGCACCAGAACCATGACGCCGAGATAGGTGTCGTACCAGCTGTCGACGAGCAGGGCCTTCAAGGGTGCGTTCTCGCCGCCGGGGCTCTTCGGCGCCGGCAGCTTGTGCACGATCGCTTCCAGGACGTCGGGAATGCCGAGGCCGGTCTTCGCCGAGATCAGAACCGCGTCGGAGGCATCGATACCGATCACCTCCTCGATCTGCTCCTTGATCCGCTCCGGCTCAGCGGCCGGCAGGTCGATCTTGTTGAGGACGGTCACGAGTTCGTGGTTGTTGTCGATCGCCTGGTAGACGTTGGCGAGTGTCTGGGCTTCCACCCCCTGGCTGGCGTCGACGACGAGGAGTGAGCCCTCGCAGGCAGACAGCGATCGAGAGACTTCATAGGCGAAGTCGACATGCCCGGGCGTGTCGATGAGGTTCAGCACATAGGTGTCGCCGTCATTCGCTTTGTAGTGCAGCCGCACCGTCTGCGCCTTGATGGTGATGCCGCGCTCTCGCTCGATGTCCATGCTGTCCAGGACCTGCTCCGACATCTCGCGTTCGGCAAGGCCGCCGGTCAGCTGGATCAGCCGATCGGCGAGCGTCGATTTGCCGTGGTCGATATGGGCCACGATCGAGAAGTTGCGGATGTGCGACAAAGGCGTCTTGGAAGATGGTGTGCTCATGGCGCCGCATATAGCAGCGCGATCAGGCGGCGCAAAGCGGGAAATGAAGGCTTCGTTCACTATAAATCCGAGCGTGGCGCGGCTCTTCCGGCTCCGGCTTCGACCTCGGCGAAGGCCCGTGCATTCGGCACCTGCGCGCTCCTGATCTCGAAGGTCTCGCAGAGCTGCGGGGGCACGCGCTCGCGCATGCGCAGGCGGACCAGCACGAAGACTGCGTACAGGATAGCCACCACGTTCGTCGCATGGATGAACAGATGCGCGCCAAAGACGGGCGTCAGCATGGTCACGAGCATCGGCACGACCGTCGCCGCCGCCGACCAGGCGACGAGCATGGTGCTGGCAAGCGGCACGAAATCTTCGGGGTCGGTGCGGTCGTTGGCATGGGCATTGGCAATCGAATAGACGGTTTCTACCGCCCCGGCGAAGATCGCGAAGACGAATATCAGCAGGAGAAAACGGTCGAAGGAGGCGACGAGTGCCGCAAGGCCTGCCGCGACGATGAGTGCGCAGGTGGCGACGAGCACGAGGCGACGATCGATGCGGTCGGAAAGCGCCCCCATCGGGTACTGAATGAGGATCAACCCGAATTGCATGACGAACATCAGCGTCGCAACATTCTCCTGGCTAACCGCATTGGCGGCGGCATAGATCGGCGTGAAGCCCTGGACCAGCATGGAGAGCCCGCCGGAAGCGAGCACGCCGATGAAGGCGACCGGGGAACTGCGCCAGGCCATGGCGATGTCGATGCTGACCCGCGCGGGTGCAGGTGGCGTCGGCAGGCGGGTGAGCCCGATCGGCAGGATCGCGATCGCCGTGAAGAAGATCGTCACGATCGGCGCGATATTGCCCTCGGCGGGCACCTGGCCGAAAAGCCAGGCGCCGGCGCCGAGCCCTATCACATAGGCCATGTAGAAGAGCGCCATGGCCTTGCCGCGCCAATGGTTGTCGCTCGCATGGTTGAGCCAGCTCTGAGTGATGATGAAGTTGGTATTGGCGGCAGCTCCGTATAGCGCGCGGGCAAAGACCCAGAGGAAGGGGTTGACGCCAAGGCTGATCAGCACTGCGGCGAGGATGACGAGCGCCATCGAACAGGAGAAAGCCCGCGCATGGCCGACGCGGCGAATGAGCGGGCCTGCCATAACGCAGCCGACGAGACCGCCGAACGCGATTGCCGTTACCGCCGCGCCCGCGATCCAGTCCGGGGCCGCCGAGCGCGTCAGCACGAAGGGGACATAGGCGAGCATCATGCCGTTGCCGATGGCGACCGCCGTCATCGACGTTACGATGCTGGCGATCGACAGGAGCGACGATGGATGTCTTATCATCATGGCTCTCCTCCCGCAGCCGCCGTACGAGCCAAGCTAACGCGACCGACGCCGCCGCATTGTCGTTGGAGCGGCATCGCAGAAATTTATTTTTCAGGCATTGACTCCACTATAGGAGAAACGCAATCTCTGATAATGGAACAGACAGTTGCTTCCCTTGAACGAACGATCGGCGAGCGCGTGCGCGAACTGCGCATGGAGCAAGTGCTGACGCTGGACGACTTGGCCGCGCGCTCCGGCGTGAGCCGCGCCATGATCTCGCGTGTCGAGCGCGGCGAGGCTAGTCCGACGGCGCAATTGCTGGCGAAGCTCTGCAGCGCGCT
>JAPSJG010000047.1 GCA_031178305.1 Sinorhizobium sp. | reverse complement strand
GTTGCGTTCTCCCAAGCGCTCAGCCCAATCTCTAAGAGAAGGCCAATCTCATTCTGGCGCGCGTGGCGAATCACAACCATGAAGCGAAACCCCTTTCCGCTTCATTACATCATGTCTCCCGCGGCTTGACCACCGGCCGGCGAGGGCTCGGTTACCACCACTTGGACGGCGTGAAGCGTCCTGCGGACTGCTCGATGACGTGAGCGGTCTTGAAGAGCGTTTCCTCCTCAAAGGGCTTGCCGATCAGCTGCAGGCCAAGCGGCAGGCCCTTGTGGTCGAGCCCGCCCGGAACCGCAATGCCCGGCAGTCCAGCCATGTTGACCGTCACCGTGAAGATGTCGTTGAGGTACATCTTGACCGGATCGGAGGCGAGATCCTCGTCGGCGATACCGAAGGCGGAGGACGGCGTGGCAGGGGTCAGGATCGCGTCGACGCCCGCTTGGAAGGCGAGTTCGAAGTCGCGCTTGATGAGCGTGCGGACCTTCTGCGCGCGCAGGTAATAAGCGTCGTAATAGCCGGCCGAGAGCACATAGGTGCCGATCATGATGCGGCGCTTGACCTCGCGGCCGAAGCCGGCGGCGCGCGTCTTCTCATACATGTCGACGATGTCTTTGCCGTCGACCCGCAGTCCGTAGCGCACGCCGTCGTAGCGCGCGAGATTCGAAGAAGCCTCGGCCGGCGCGACGATGTAATAGGCCGGCAGTGCGTATTTGGTGTGCGGCAGCGAGATATCGACGATCTCGGCGCCGGCGTCCTTCAGCCAGGCGATGCCCTGCTGCCAGAGCGCCTCGATCTCCTCCGGCATGCCGTCGACGCGATACTCCTTCGGAATGCCGATCTTCATGCCTTTGATCGACTGGCCGATCGAAGCCTCATAATCCGGAACCGGCAGATCGACCGAGGTCGTGTCCTTGGAGTCGACGCTCGCCATCGATTTCAACAGGATCGCCGCATCGCGCACGTCGCGCGCGATCGGGCCGGCCTGGTCGAGCGACGACGCGAAGGCGACAATGCCCCAGCGCGAGCAGCGGCCATAGGTCGGCTTGATGCCGACGGTGCCCGTGAAGGCCGCCGGCTGGCGGATGGAACCGCCCGTGTCGGTTGCCGTCGCGCCGGCGCAAAGATGCGCCGCAACCGCGGCCGCCGAACCGCCCGACGAGCCGCCCGGCACGAGATCGAGATTGGATCCCCGGGCGCGCCAGGGGTTCTTCACCGGCCCGTAGTAGGACGTCTCGTTGGACGAACCCATCGCGAACTCGTCCATGTTCAGCTTGCCGAGCATAACGGCGCCGTCGTTCCAGAGGTTCTGGGTCACGGTCGACTCGTAGCCCGGCTTGAAGCCGTCGAGTATGTGACTGCAGGCCTGGGTATGGACGCCCTCGGTCGCAAAGAGATCCTTGATGCCGAGCGGAATGCCCTCGATCGGTCCGGCCTTGCCTTCGGCAATCCGGGTATCGGAGGCCTTGGCCATCTCGCGTGCCTTTTCCGGCGTCACGGTGATATAGGCGTTGATCCGGTCATTGGCTGCATCGATCGCGGCGATATAGGCATCGGTCAGTTCAACCGCAGTGATTTCCTTGGTGGAAAGCTTCGCGCGCGCTTCGGCGATCGTAAGGCTCGTAAGGTCGGTCATGGTGCAATCGGACTTTCGCAAAACTGGCGTCGGGGCGGGAAGGATGTTTATTCGACCACCTTGGGGACGAGAAAGAAATTGCGGTCCGAATTCGGCGCATTGGCAACGATATCGGTCGCCTTGTCGCCGTCCATCACGATGTCTTCCCGCTTCTTCATCTGCATCGGCATCACCGATGTCATCGGCTCTACGCCGTCGACGTTCACTTCCGAGAGCTGCTCGACAAAGCCGAGGATGCCGTTGAGCTCGCTCGTCATCCGTTCGGCTTCGTCTTCGCTGAGGGCGATGCGGGAAAGGTGCGCGACGCGCTTCACGGTGGCAAGGTCTACGGACATGATCGTCTCCGGTCTCTCGAGATTTCCCCCGCTATAAAGGCGAGTTCAATGCTGTGCAACGGGGGAATGTCCCGAACCCAGGTCTCACGGTCGGAGACCCGCCGACCGTCAGGCGGCAACGATGCCGCCGACCTCGGGCGTGGCGACCAGCGTCGAAGCGCCGTCCATACCCGTCACGAACGCCTCCGGCGTCTGATCGATGATCGGGAAAGAGCCGTAGTGGCAGGGAATGGCTGTCTGGAACTTGAAATAACGCTGGCAGGCAAGCGCCGCCACGGCTCCGCCCATGGTGAAGCGGTCGCCGATCGGCACGATGCCGATTTCCGGCTCGTGCAATTCTTGAATGAGCCCCATGTCCGAGAAAATATCGGTGTCGCCCATGTGGTAGAGCGTCGGCTCGTCTTCGAAATGCAGCACCAGGCCGTTGGCGTTGCCGAGCGAATGGGAGACGCCGTCCTCTGTGATCTGCGCCGAGGAATGGAGCGCGTTGACGAAGGTCGCGGAAAAGCCGCCGAGATGGATCGTGCCGCCGGTATTGCCGGGTTCCATCTTCGAGATGCCGTGCCGGCCGAGCCACATGCAGAGGTCGAAATTGGCGACGACCGTGGCGCCCGTCTCCTTGGCGATTGCCAGAGTGTCGCCGACATGGTCGCCATGGCCGTGGGTCAGCAGGATATGGGTGAGCCCGGCGGCTGCCGCCTGGCGCTCGCTTTCGCGGAAAGCCGGGTTGCCGGTGAAGAATGGGTCGATCAGAATTTTCGCCTTCGCGGTTTCGACGTGGAAGGCGGAATGGCCCAGCCATTTGATCTTCATGACACTCTCCCTTGGATCGCGACGGTACGGCAGCCGGAACCATAAACGTGATCGCTTTATCTGTCAGACAAGCATATGGATCAAACCGACAAAGTGGAAAGATCGAATCGACATATCCTATGGCAATTCTCACCATCGAAGAACTCGCGGCGCGATTGCCGCAGCATCAGGCGATCGCCGGCCTCGATCTCGGCACGAAGACGATCGGCGTCTCCGTTTCCGATCTCGGCCGGCGCTTCGCGACCCCGCGCGACGTCATTCGGCGCGTCAAGTTCGGCGCCGACGCGGCAGCGCTGCTGGGACTCGCGGTGAAGGAGAAGATCGCCGCCTTCGTCATCGGGCTACCGGTCAACATGGACGGGAGCGAAGGACCGCGCTGCCAGGCGACACGCGCCTTCGTGCGCAACATGGGCGAGAAGACGAACATTCCCTTCGTGCTCTGGGACGAGCGGCTTTCGACCGTTGCGGCCGAGCGGGCCCTGATCGAAATGGACGTCTCGCGAAAGAAGCGCGCCGAACGGATCGACTCGGCAGCCGCCTCCTTCATTCTTCAAGGCGCTCTCGACAGACTGACCTCGCTCGCGAAGGATGGTGCGTCCGCCGACTGATTACAACAGCTGTATGTTCTGACCGATCTGATGCCGTAGCGTCACAAGGCAGCGCAACGCAGCCACGGCGCGCAAGAGTCAAGCCCTTCGGATCTGAGAGGGCGATCCGCTGGACGTCGTTGCGCAGCTTGGCCGATGCATGAGCATCGCCCTGCACTGGAACGCCCTGTCCCATCAGATCGCTCAGAATCTACCGCCGTGGGTATGAGCCGCCGGCGTGCCGAACCGGCGCCGACACCAGGCCATGATCTGCCGGCGCTTCCTGAGTGCGACGAGCCCGAAGAGCACAAAGGTGTCGACGACCATCGCCCGTGCGACGAGCGGCGGAATCGTCTCAGGCGGAATTCCTAAAACGTGGCCATAGACCCGGAAGACCAGGTCGTGCGCCTCGCGAGTCAGCATGAAGATGCCGAAGCTCATGTCGTGATAGGAAAGTCCGTACCAGCCGGTCAGCAGCAGCACCGGGCCGCCCCAGAAGATCATCAGCCATTTCATGCGCCCCTCCCTTCTGCCCATCCACTGACGAGTGGATAGATCGCCCGGTCGGCCAGAACGACGGCGACGAGGGCGGCCGTCAGCGACGCTATGTCGAGCGCCAACCCGGCGAAAAACATCATCATGATGATCAGCAAGCCAGTTCTCACCGAACTGCTCCGTTCCGAATACTTTTGAAGTCGATACTACTATCCCCGGCCTATGCCACCCGGCGCAACGTAAACCACTTGTTAAGGTTAATATTCACAGCGGATGTCGAGTTGCGAGCAGCGCTCCACCGCTCTATGCATAGCACCTCACTGTTCATAGGCCTGTCATGACCGTCATCTTCGAAAGCATAGTGCCCGTTTTCCTGCTCGTGCTTCTCGGGGTCTGGCTGCGGCGATCGAAACTCGTCGACCAGGGCATGTGGGTCGGCCTCGAGCAGTTCGGCTATTATTTTCTCTTTCCCGCGCTTCTGTTCTCGACACTGGCGAAGGCGGACTTCACCGGGATGAAAGCCGACGCGACGGCGATTGCCACGATCGGAAGCGTGACGCTGATGTCGGCAGCCCTGCTCCTGAGCTGGCCGTTGCTCAGGGCGCGGGACGTATCCGGCGCCACCTTCACGTCGATCTTCCAGACGGCGACACGCTGGAACGGCTTCATGGCTCTCGCCATTGCGCAGAAGCTTTATGGCGCCATCGGGCTCAGCCTGACGGCCCTGGTGATGACTCTGATCATCATCCCGATCAATTTCTATAATGTCGCGGTGCTCGTCTGGTTCAGCGGCCGCAGCCGCGGGCTCGGATTCTTCTTTTTCAAGATCGTCACCAACCCGCTGATCGTATCGTCGGCGGCCGGGATCCTGCTCAATCTCGCCGGCATCAGGGTCTATGCGCCGGCGATGACGGCGATCGACATGTTGGCGACCGCCTCGCTCAGCCTCGGCCTGGTGATGGTCGGTGCCGGCTTGAAGATCGCGGACGCGCTAAAGCCAGGTGCGCCCGCTCTGTTTGCGGTGATGCTCAAGCTGATCGTCATGCCGATTTTCATGGTGGGCGCAAGCGCGCTCCTTGGAATCCGCGGAGAAGCGCTGCTCGTCATCGCGCTCGGCGCGGCAGTTCCGACGGCGATGAACGGTTATGTCCTTGCCAAGCAGATGGGAGGAGACGCGGAACTCTACGCCGCAGTCGCGACGCTGCAGACCGCCGCCTCGTTCTTCACGATACCGCTCGTCCTCTTCGTCACCGACTATGTGGCTGCCGGATAGAGCAGATCGATGACGTAGGCCGAATCGAAACGCGAATCGAGCATGCCATAGGTGGAGCGCCAGCCGGCCGCGAGGCGCGACTCCAGAAAGGCGTCGGCAATGCGGCCGGCACCGAGCCGATAAAGCTCCGCTGCCGCCGCCGCGAGCGCCAGCTGCTCGACCAGCAGGCGTGCGGCGCCCTCGTCGCGCTCGCAGAGCGACATGGCGGCGCGCAGCACCTCGATCGTCTTGCGCCCGGCGGGACCAAGATCGCGACTGAAGACACTGAAAAGCTGCTCGAACAGCTCCTTGCGCCGCCCGAGCACCCTCAGGACATCGATCGCCATCACGTTGCCGGAGCCTTCCCAGATCGCGTTGACGGGCGCCTCGCGATAGTGTCGCGCGAGCGAACGCTCTTCCACATAGCCGTTGCCGCCGAGGCTCTCCATCGCTTCATAGATCAACGCAGGCGCGATCTTGCATGACCAATATTTCGCGACCGGCGTCATGATCCGCGCATAAGCGGCGTCCTCGGGGCTGCCATGGGCCTTGTCGAAGGCCTCGGCGAGGCGGAACGAAAGCGCGCTCGCGGCGGCGACGTCGAGCGCCATGTCGGCGAGCACCCGGGTCATGATCGGCTGGCTGACGAGCGCCTTGCCGAATACCTTGCGCCCCCGGGTGTGATGCACCGCCTCGGCAAGCGAGGCGCGCATCATGCCGGCGGACGCGAGCGCGCAATCGAGCCGTGTCAGCGTCACCATGTCGAGGATCGTCCGGATGCCGGCGTCCGGCGCTCCGAGAAGGAAACCGAACGTATCCGAGAATTCCACCTCCGAGGAGGCATTGGAGCGGTTGCCGAGCTTGTCCTTCAGGCGCTGGAAGCGCAGCCCATTGGCGCTTCCGTCCTCGAGCAGCCGCGGCACGAGGAAGCAGCCAAGGCCTTCCCTGGTCTGCGCCAGCATCACGAAGGCGTCGCTCATCGGCGCGGACATGAACCATTTGTGGCCGTTGAGCCGATAGATGCCCTCGCCCACCCGCTCCGCAGTGGAGGTGTTGGCCCGCACATCCGTGCCGCCCTGCTTCTCCGTCATGCCCATGCCGATGGTGACGCCGGACTTCTGCATCCACGGCCTATTGGAGGAATCATATTTGCGCGACAGGATCTTCGGCGCCCATTCCTTCTGGACGGCCGGAGAGGCCGTTATCGCGGCGACCGAGGCGCTTGTCATCGTCAGCGGGCAGAGATGGCCGCATTCGAGCTGCGCTGTCAGATAGAAGCGGATCGCCCTCACCTTGTGAGACTGACCGCGCTCATCCGGCAGATTCTCCCAGGCGGAGGAGTGCAGCCCTGTCGTCATCGAACGGCGCATCAGGGCATGCCAGGCGGGATGGAACTCGACGACATCGAGGCGCTCGCCGCGTGGGCCATGCGTCCTCAGCTTCGGCACGCCCTCGTTCGCCATGCGCGCCAGTTCCTGCGCCTCCGGCGAGGTCACGTAACGGCCGAGCGCGTCGAACTCGTCGCGTAAGGTCTTCGGCATACCGGAGGTGATGTCGACCACCAGCGGGTCGGAGCGAAAGGCATTGACACCGGACCAGGGCTTCGGCTGGTTCAGTTCTGCGAGTTTCTGTTCGGTCCGGTTCATTTGATTCATGGGCCGGTTCTAGCGCAAGTCTCGCGGGGGCGAAACAGGCGTGCGGAAAGAAGGCGCACGGGCGGACAAGTTTTCTTCGGACGGCATTGCGGGCGGCTTGCCGCGTTACCGGCCACGTTCTATAGAGCGAGCCAAATCCCAGCATGCAAGGGCGGCTCATGATCACTTTCCCGCATCGCCACCTGCTCGGCATCAAGGGGCTGACGGAACAGGACATCACGCTCCTGCTCGACCGCGCCGACGAAGCCGTGAAAATCTCCCGCCAGAGGGAGAAGAAGACCTCTTCGCTCCGCGGACTGACGCAGATCAATCTGTTCTTCGAAGCCTCGACCCGAACGCAGTCCTCCTTCGAGCTGGCTGGAAAACGGCTCGGCGCGGATGTGATGAACATGTCGGTCGGCAACTCTTCGGTCAAGAAGGGCGAGACGCTGATCGATACGGCGATGACGCTGAATGCGATGCACCCCGACGTGCTCGTCGTGCGCCATTCGTCCGCCGGTGCAGCAGCCCTGCTCGCGCAGAAGGTCTCCTGCTCCGTCGTCAATGCCGGCGACGGCCAGCACGAGCACCCGACGCAAGCGCTTCTCGACGCGCTGACGATCCGCCGCGCCAAGGGCAAGCTCGCCCGGATCATCGTGGCGATCTGCGGCGACGTGCTGCATTCGCGCGTCGCCCGCTCCAATATCCTGCTCTTGAACCAGATGGGCGCACGCGTGCGGGTCGTGGCGCCAGCGACATTGCTTCCGGCCGGGATCGAGCAAATGGGCGTGGAAGTCCACCATTCCATGGCCGAGGGCCTGAAGGATGCGGACGTTGTAATGATGCTGCGACTGCAGCGCGAACGCATGGCCGGTTCCTTCGTGCCGTCGGTGCGCGAATACTTCCACTATTACGGCCTCGACGCGGAAAAGCTGAAGGCCGCGAAGGAGGATGCGCTCGTCATGCATCCGGGGCCGATGAACCGTGGCGTCGAGATCGCCTCGGAAATCGCCGACGGCCCGCAAAGCGTCATCGAACAGCAGGTGGAAATGGGCGTCGCCGTCCGCATGGCGGTGATGGAAACGCTTCTTCTGTCGCAAAACCAGGGGCCGCGCCTATGACCAGACCGCTCGTCCTGCAGAATCTGCGCATCGTCGATCCGTCGCGGAACCTCGATGAGACCGGCACCATAGTCGTCGGCGGCGACGGCCGCATCCTTGCGGCGGGAAAGGATGCCCAGAACCAGGGCACCCCGACGGGTGCCTTCGTCAAGGATTGCGCGGGCCTCGTCGCCGTACCCGGCCTCGTCGATGCCCGCGTCTTCGTCGGCGAGCCTGGCAGCGAGCACCGCGAGACGATCGAATCGGCCGCGCGCGCGGCGGCGATCGGCGGCGTCACCTCCTTCATCGCCATGCCCGATACGGATCCGGTGATCGACGATATCGCGCTCGTCGAATTCGTGCGGAAGACCGCCCGCGACAAGGCGCTCGTCAACGTCCATCCCGCAGCGGCGCTCACCAAGGGGCTGCTGGGCGAAGAGATGACCGAACTCGGGCTCCTGCGTGACGCCGGCGCCGTCTGCTTCACGAATGGCCGCAAGCCGCTCCACGATACGCTGGTGCTGCGCCGCGCCATGACCTATGCGCGCGAGTTCGGAGCCGTCATCGCGCTCGAGGCCCGCGACAAATATCTCGGCGCCAACGGCGTGATGAACGAGGGGCTGCTTGCGAGCTGGCTCGGCCTTCCCGGCATTCCGCGCGAGGCGGAGATCATTCCGATCGAGCGCGACCTGCGCATTGCCGGACTGACGCGCGCCGCCTATCACGCCGCCAAGATCTCCGTTCCCGAATCGGCCGATGCCGTACGCGTGGCACGCGAGCGCGGCGTGAACGTCACCTGCGGCATCTCGATCAACCACCTGACGCTCAACGAGAACGACATCGGCGAGTACCGGACATTCTTCAAGCTGTCGCCGCCGCTCCGCGGTGAAGACGACCGGGTGGCGATGGTCGAGGCGCTTGCCGACGGCACGATCGACATCATCGTCTCCTCGCACGATCCGCAGGACGTCGACACCAAGCGGCTGCCTTTTGCGGATGCGGCTGACGGCGCCGTGGGCCTCGAAACGCTCGCCGCCGCGGCTCTCCGCCTCCATCACAGCGGCCAGGTTCCGCTGATGCGGCTGATCGATGCGATGTCCACGCGGCCGGCGGCAATTTTCGGCCTTGATGCGGGCACGCTCAAACCCGGCGCGAAAGCAGATATCACCGTACTGGACCTCGACGAACCCTGGGTTCTCTACAAGGAGGCGCTGGTCTCCCGTTCCAAGAACACGCCTTTTGAAAATGCGCGCTTTACCGGCAGGGTCGTGCAGACCTATGTTGCCGGCAAGCTCGTGCATTCGGTGTGAAGCGGTTAAGCGGGGGACAACCGGTGAACATTCTTTCCTGGCAGCTGGGACTGCCTGCGACGCTCCTGTGTCTGGCTTTCGGCTATCTTCTGGGATCGATCCCGTTCGGCCTCATCCTGACCCGCATGGCGGGGCTCGGCGACGTGCGAAAGATCGGCTCCGGCAATATCGGCGCGACGAATGTGCTGAGGACCGGCAACAGGAAGCTCGCCGCCGCGACGCTGCTGCTCGATGCGTTCAAAGGGACGGCGGCCGCGGCGATCGCCTCTTACTGGGGTGTCGAAGCGGGGATCGCCGCCGGCTTTGCCGCCTTTCTTGGGCACCTCTTCCCGGTCTGGCTCGGCTTCAAGGGCGGCAAGGGCGTCGCGACCTATATCGGCGTGCTGCTCGGCCTTGCGCCGATCATGGTGCTCGTCTTCGCGGCCGTGTGGCTCGGGGTGGCAAAGATCACGCGCTACTCCTCACTGTCGGCGCTGGTCGCGACCGCCATCATTCCCGTCGTGCTCTACGCAACGGGATATGAAAAGATCGCACTGCTCTTTGCCGCAATGACCGCCATCAGCTGGTTCAAGCATCGCGCGAATATAGAGCGGCTCCTGAGCGGCACGGAAAGCCGGATCGGAGAAAAGGGATGATGCCGAACGGCAGCGCGCGACGAACCGGAACTGCGCTGACGGAACGGCAGAAGATCGCCTGGCTGCGGCTGATCCGTAGCGACAATGTCGGCCCGGCGACCTTTCGCGATCTTGTCAATCATTTCGGATCCGCGGAGGCGGCGCTGGAGGCACTGCCGGAGCTTTCGCGGCGCGGCGGCGCCGGCCGGACCATTCGCGTCGCCTCGGTTGACGATGCCGAGCGCGAGCTCGAAGCAGCGCACCGGTTCGGCGCCGTCTTCGTCGGCATCGGCGAGCCCGATTATCCGCCGGCGCTGAAGGAGATCGACGGGGCTCCTCCGCTCCTTGCCGTGAAGGGCGACCTCAAAGCGGCGATCCGCCCCTCGCTCGGCATTGTCGGCTCGCGCAATGCCTCGATCAGCGGCGCCAAATTCGCCGCGATGATCGCTCGCGAGGCCGGTGCTGCCGGCTACGTGATTAGTTCCGGGCTCGCCCGCGGCATCGATACTGCCGCCCATCGAGCGAGCCTTCAGACCGGCACGATCGCCGCGCTCGGGGGCGGGCTCGATCGGCCTTACCCGCCGGAAAATGTCGGGCTCCTGCAGGAGATCACCTCCGGCGCCGGATTGGCGATCAGCGAGATGCCCTTTGGCTGGGAACCGCGCGCCCGTGACTTCCCGCGGCGAAACCGCCTCATCGCCGGTGTCAGTCTCGGCGTCGCTATCATCGAGGCGGCGAATCGTTCGGGCTCGCTCATCACCGCGCGTTGTGCTGCCGATTTCGGCCGGCTGGTCTTCGCCGTGCCGGGTTCGCCACTCGATCCGCGCTGCCACGGAACGAACGACCTCCTGAAGCAAGGTGCGACCGTCACCACCTCTCCGGCCGATGTCATCGAGGCGCTGGCGCCGCTCAGCCGGGACGACCTTTTCTCGCGCCTGGAAATCAAGGAGCCCGCGGTCGAGGAGATGCGGTTCCCTCGGCCGGCACCGGCGACGCCTGGCGATGGTGACCGGGCCCGGATTGTCGAGGCGCTCGGGCCGACCCCCGTCGAGATCGACGACGTCATCCGGCATACGGGGCTTTCCGCCTCCGAGGTCCATCTGATTCTCCTGGAACTCGACCTCGCCGGCCAGCTCTGTCGCCACGGCGCCAATCTGGTCTCGCTCATCTCCATTGAATGAAGCCGGCAAAGCCGCCCGCGGCGGCATGATTGCTGCCGGTCAAATACCCCGAATTCAGCAACACCCGGTTGCAGAAAATAGAGCTTTGCCGCTTGGTTGCGGTCGGTGGCGATATCGCTATTTTCAAGGAGCCCCCTTGACCGCGCCCGAATCCCTGTCCATTTCGAGGCGTCGATGTTCGGCGCACGAGAGCTTGCGCCTTGCCATGTGAGTTGTGTCAGAGAATGACGATGAATGTTGTAGTGGTGGAATCGCCTTCCAAGGCCAAGACGATCAACAAGTACCTGGGCCCAGGCTACAAGGTGCTTGCCTCGTTCGGCCACGTGCGGGACCTGCCGGCCAAGGATGGCTCGGTGCGCCCGGACGAAGACTTCGAGATGTCGTGGGAAGTCGATGGCGCCTCGGCCAAGCGGATGAAGGACATCGCCGATGCGGTGAAGGCCTCCGACGGCCTCATCCTCGCAACCGACCCGGATCGCGAGGGTGAAGCGATCTCATGGCACGTGCTCGACCTTCTCAAGAAGAAGAAGGTGATCGGCGATAAGCCCGTCAAGCGTGTCGTCTTCAATGCGATCACCAAGAAAGCCGTGCTCGATGCGATGGCGGATCCGCGCGACATCGACATCTCGCTCGTCGACGCCTATCTCGCCCGCCGCGCGCTCGACTATCTCGTCGGCTTCAACCTTTCACCGGTTCTCTGGCGCAAGCTGCCGGGCGCGCGATCGGCGGGCCGCGTGCAGTCTGTGGCACTGCGTCTCGTCTGCGACCGCGAGGCGGAGATCGAGCGCTTCGTCACGGAAGAATACTGGAACATCTCGGCGCTCCTGAAGACGCCGCGTGGGGACGAATTCGAGGCGCGGCTCGTCTCGGCCGACGGCAAGCGGTTGCAGCCGAAGGCGATCGGCAATGCGGAGGAAGCCAACCGGCTGAAGGCGCTGCTCGATGGCGCGAGCTACGTGGTCGAAAGCGTCGAGGCGAAGCCCGTCAAGCGCAACCCATCGCCGCCGTTTACCACTTCAACGCTGCAGCAGGCGGCCTCCTCCAAGCTCGGCTTCTCTGCCTCGCGCACCATGCAGGTGGCGCAGAGACTCTATGAGGGCGTCGATGTCGGCGGTGAGACCGTCGGTCTTATCACCTATATGCGTACCGACGGCGTGCAGATGGCGCCCGAGGCGATCGATGCCGCGCGCCGGGCGATCGGCGGCCAGTTCGGCGAGCGCTACCTGCCGGAAAAGCCGCGCTTCTACTCGACCAAGGCGAAGAACGCTCAGGAAGCGCACGAGGCCATTCGGCCGACGGATTTCAACCGCACGCCCGATCAGGTGCGCCGTTATCTCGACGGCGACATGCTGAAGCTCTACGACCTCGTTTGGAAGCGCGGTATCGCCAGCCAGATGGCATCGGCCGAAATCGAGCGGACGACCGCCGAGATCACGGCCGACAACAGCGGCAAGAAGGCCGGCCTCAGGGCGACCGGTTCGGTCATTCGCTTCGACGGCTTCATCGCCGCCTATACGGACATGAAGGAAGACGGCGAGCAGGCGGACGATGGCGACGAGGGTGGCCGCCTGCCGGAGATCAATGCGCGCGAGAATCTCGCCAAGCAGAAAGTCAACGCTAGCCAGCACTTTACCGAGCCGCCGCCGCGCTATTCCGAAGCGACGCTGATCAAGAAGATGGAGGAACTCGGCATCGGGCGCCCGTCCACCTATGCCGCGACGGTTACGACGCTCATCGATCGCGATTATGTGGCGATCGACAAGCGCAAGCTGATGCCACAGGCCAAGGGCCGGCTGG
>JAPSJG010000492.1 GCA_031178305.1 Sinorhizobium sp. | reverse complement strand
ATCCAGTTGAACGAAAAGCTCTCCCAGCCCCAGAGATGCATGGTGTTCTCAAGCCCGATGCCGGGGTCGAGGAACCACTTCCACGCCGTTCCCGTCACGATGAAGGACAGCGCCATCGGATAGAGATAGATCGGACGCAAGAAACCTTCCGCCCGGATCTTCTGGTCGAGAAGGATGGCAAGCGCGAGCCCCAGAACCGAGCAGATGACGATGTAGAGCGTCGCGAAGATCGCCAGATTGCTGATTGCGCGCCACCAGTGCGGCAGGGCCCAGAGCCGCGAATAATTGCTCAGGCCAACGAAATCATAGGAGGGCAGCATCCGGCTGTTCGTCATCGACAGAAAGCCCGTGTAGGCGATGAAGCCGTAGACGAAGAGGAGGACTATCAGAAAGCTCGGAGCGAGCACGAGCTTCGGCAAAAGCTCCTGCAGCCGGGTGCGGCTATCCATGTTCGTTACCACCGTTGACGCATCGTTTCGTTCCTGCCGCGATTTGGCCCTCACGCTAGCCCTCTCCCCGCAGGCGGGGAGAGGGGACGGGCAAAGCCCGCTCACCGTAACTCAGAGGCAAGAGGGACCACGGAGCGCGCCGCCTGTCCCTTCTCCCCGCGAGCGGGGAGAAGGTCGCGGCAGCGGGGATGAGGGGCAATTCTCCGCCCCTACTTTGCCGCCTCGACCGCCGAGACGAGCTCCTGTACCGCGTCTTCCGAGTTGATCTCGCCGTTGAAATGGCGGGTCACCACGTCGTAGATCGCGTTCTTGACCGAGGCCGGATTGGCATGGCCGTGGGCCATGGAGCCGAACAGGGTGCCGCCGGAATTTGCCTCGGCGAGGTCCTTGATGCCCTTCTTACCGCAATCGTCGAAGTCGGTATCCGGCACGTCGGTGCGGGCGGGAACCGAGCCCTTGACGACGTTAAAGGCCGACTGGAATGTCGGGCTCAAGATGGCAGACGCCATCGCCAATTGCGCTGGCACCTTCTCCTCGGAAACATTGAACATCGCGAACTGGTCGGAGTTGAAGGTGACCGAGCCCTGCGTGCCCGGGAAGCGGATGCAGACGAAATCCGCTCCCGGCTTCTTGCCGGCCTTCAGGAATTCTCCCTTCGCCCAGTCGCCCATGAACTGCAGGCCGGCCTTGTTCTCGATGACCATCGCCGAGGCGAGATTCCAGTCGCGGCCGGAAAAGTTGTCGTCGACATAGGATCTGAGCTTGGTCATCCGATCGAAGGCCTCCTTCATCTTGTCGCCGCCGAGCGTTGCGGAATCGAGGTCGATGAAGGCCTTCTTGTAGAAGTCGCTCCCGAACGAAAGTACGACCGCGTCGAAGATCGTCGCGTCCTGCCAGGCCTGGCCGCCATGGGCGACGGGCGTGATGCCCTGCTCCTTGAACTTGTCGAGCAGCGCGATCAGCTCTTCCCAGGTCGTCGGCTCCTTGCCGCCGGCCTTGTCGAGCGCCGCCTTGTTGATCCAGACCCAGTTGGTCGAGTGGACGTTCACCGGGGCGGCGATCCAGTGGCCGTCATACTTGGAGAACTGCTGAAGGGCCGTCGGGATCACCTTGTCCCAGCCTTCCTTGCCGGCAACCTCGTCCAGATTGCCGAGCGCGCCCTCCTTGGCCCAGTCGAGAATGTCGAAGCCGAGCATCTGGACCGCCGTCGGCGGATTGCCGGAGGTGACGCGGGCGCGAAGCACGGTCATGGCCTCGGTACCGCCGCCGCCGGCGACCGGCATGTCGGTCCAGCCGATGCCCTTGCTTTCGAGATCCTTCTTGAGAACATCGAGCGCCGCCGCTTCGCCGCCGGACGTCCACCAGTGCAGCACTTCCACATTCTCGGCTGCACGTGCGGCAGTCGCCGCCAGCATCAGCGTTGCAACCGCCGTTGTCATCATCAACTTGCGCATCGTCATCCTCCCGTTTGCAAGTTACCGAAGCGGAAAGTCTCCTCCCGCCTTTCTCCTTGCCGCCCTTCTCTCCTGTGGACGGCATGACTCGCGGCAGGTGCCGCAAGCCTATTCAATACGTTACACCCTTTCGCCGCCTGCGACGACTTCACCCTTCGCCGGGCGTCAGCGCGGCATCCACCAGTTGGTACGCCCGCCGATATGCATGTTGAGCGTCTTCGTTTCCGTATAATCCTCGACCGCATCGCGCCCGAGTTCGCGGCCGAGCCCCGACTGGCGATACCCGCCGAATGGCAGTTCCGCGGCACCATCCATGAAGGTGTTCATCCAGATGGTACCGGCGCGCACCCGCCGTCCGATCGTGAGGCACGTATCGAAATCGCGGCTCCAGACGCCGGCCGAAAGCCCATAGTCGATCGAGTTGGCGATCCGGATCGCCTCTTCCGCCGTCTCGAAGGTCAGCACCGAGAGGACCGGCCCGAACACCTCCTCGCGCGCCACCGCCATTTCGGGCCGAACGGCGGAAAGGATGGTCGGGGCCATGAACTGCCCCACGCCGAGATCGAGCGCCGCACCCCCATGCGCGACCGCCGCCCCGTCACCGGCAGCGGCGGAGACATAGCCGGCAATCTTTTCCAAGTGCTGCGGCGTGATGATCGCCCCGACCTGGGTTTCGGGGTCCAGCGGATCGCCGACCTTGACCTTGGCGGATAGGCTGGCGACCTGCGCCGTCACCTCGTCGGCAATATCGCGGTGCAGGATCAGCCGCGAACCGGCATTGCAGCATTCGCCGGCATTGAAATAGGCGCCGAAGACGGCGGCATCGACGAATTCGTCGAGATTGGCGTCAGGGAAGACGATCTGCGGGTTCTTGCCGCCGAGCTCGAGCGAGACCTTCTTCAGCGTCTTTGCGGCATTCGCCATCGTCAGCCGGCCGACACCGGTCGATCCGGTGAAGGAAACCATATCGACATCCGGGTCGGAGGTCAGCGGCGCGCCGGCTTCCGGTCCGATGCCGACGATGATGTTGACGACGCCGGCCGGTACACCCGCCGCCTCCAGGATTTCGCCGAGCACGAGCGTCGAGCCCGAAGTGAG
>JAPSJG010000491.1 GCA_031178305.1 Sinorhizobium sp. | reverse complement strand
AAAGGCGCGGCGGGCGCATCCGATGCGGCCGCTCTCGAAGAGAGCCTTCGCAGTGCCGCGGCGAAGCTTGCCGCTGGACGTCTTCGGCACCGATCGCGGCGGCACCAGGAGCACCTCGTCGGCGGGACTGCCGGCAATGTCGGCGGTGGCCGCGACCACGCGATCCTCGATCGCTGCGCGCGCGTGCGTATCGGTCTCGGCCGTTTCCGCGACGACGACCACCCGCTCGGTGCCTGAGGTGCGGTCGGCCATGCCGAAGACAGCCACGCCTCCCTTGCGGATTCCGGGAATCGCCGCCACCGCCTCTTCGATCTCCTGCGGGTAAAGATGACGGCCGGCTCGGATGATAATGTCCTTGACGCGGCCCGTGATGAACACGTTGCCGCCGGCCATATAGGCGCGGTCGCCGCTGTCGAGCCAACCGTCATGAAAGAGCGCGCGGGTCTTCTCTTCGTCGCGGAAATAGCCTGCCGTCGTGGAGGGGCCGCGAAATTCGAGCCGACCCTCCCGCCGCTCACCAAGTTCCCGGCCTGCTTCATCGACGATGCGGATTTCGTGGCCCGGCAATGGCTGACCGCAGGCGACGATTTCAAGCGCAGGATCGTCCGCACGCGCAATCTCGGCCATGCCGCGTATGCTCAGCGCGTCGCGATTCACTCGATCGATGAGGGGCGGACGTGAGAGCGGCGGGAATGCAAGACCGACGGAACACTCCGCAAGTCCATAGACCGGAGCCAGTGCCTCCGCGGCCAAGCCAAAGCAACCGAAACGGTCGCTGAACCGGCGGAGAGTACCAGCACGCACCGGCTCGGCTCCATTGGCGATCATGCGCACCGAACCGAGGTCAAGCCCCTCGATGGCCGCGTCCGTGATCTTGTTCAGGCAGATCTCGAAACCGAAATTCGGCGAGGCCGACAGCGTCGCGCTGTAATTGCGCATCGCCCACAGCCAGCTCTGGGGCCGCGAGAGAAAGCTCAAAGGCGACATCGCATAGAGCGGAGCGCCATAGTACAGGCAGCCGAGCCATGCGCCGATCAGGCCCATGTCATGGTAGAGCGGCAGCCAGCTCACGAACACATCGTCCGAGCCTGCGCGCATCGCATCGCCCATGGCGCGAATATTTGCCAGCAGATTGGCATGGCTGAGCACCACTCCCTTCGGGTCGCCGGTGCTGCCGGACGTGTATTGAATGAGCGCCGTCGCGGCAGGGTCGGCGGGGGCACGGGCAAGGCCCGCCTCCGGCGCCGAATTCTCCATATCGGCGACGCAATCGACCGAATCCAACGAGTCTACCAGTGCCTTGAGCAGTCCGGCCAGCCGACGTCCTTCGGGCAAGGTGATGAGCAGAGAGGCGCCGGCATTGCCGAGTATCCCGGCCTGTCGACGAACATGCTCTTCGAGTTGCGAAAGCCGCGTTGGCGGGTAGATTGGCACGGGGATGGCGCCGGCATAAAGGATCGCGAAGAATGCGACAAAGAAATCGAGGCCGGTCGGGAGCATCAACGCGACCCGATCGCCCGGTACGACACCGCTAGCGACGAGCGCGCCGGCAACCCGGCGTGCTCGCCTGCCGAGGTCGGCATAGGTAAGGGCACCGAGGGTGGTGGTCTCGTCCTCCAGTACGGTAAGATGCAGACGCTCGGGATGCCGCGTCTCGTGCCATTCAAACGCCTCGACCAGCGTGCGTGCCTCGGTGGCAGCGGGGACGGTTGGAAGGACGGCGGTTAACCGTCCGCCGGGAGCGCTTCGTTCTCCTTCCGGTTGAGCCCGCTCCAGTGCCCGCACAAGATCGGACACGGTTTCGGCTTCGGCCATGTCGCTGGCGGGGAGCCTAATGTGGAAGGCGCGCTCGATCCGCAAAGCCAATTCGGTTCGACCGAGACTATCGATGCCGAGATCGCGCTCGATCCGGCTCGATGGAGCAACATCGATCGAGTGTACCTTCCGCGGGTGCAACTCGCGTAGGAATTCGGTTACGATCGCGAGCAGGTCGCGAGCGCGCACATCCTGCCTGTCAACTGCGGCAGGTGAGATCGGCTGCCCAGTTTCCTTCGACATGGAGAATTACAATAGCGCATTGCGAGACAATCGTCTCGCTGCACCGCAGGTCGCATCAGAATCCGTTGCCGAACGTAGGGGGCGGCGTGAAGCCCGAAAAGCCGAGGATGGGGGCGTCGCAGCGCTGATCGAATTTCGTGGGCGGTTGGCGCCGTACACAGTTCGGATCCGTCTGGTAGGCATATCCCGACCGGCTGACGTACCGGCTGGTCTGCATGCATCCCGCCACCACCACGCAGGCAAAGGCGGCCGCGAACAAGGTCTTCATGACGGGCTCCTTTCAAATGAGCCGCATCCTTAGAGATATGCCAACTGCCGATATGGTCACAATCCGAACGCCATTCACAAGCCCAGACCGACAGGAAAGATCGCCGCGCCTTCTCTTCCGGGCGCGAGGAGGAAATATAGTCCTTCCGGCGACTTTCGGCTCTAACCAGAAAGTGTCGGCGCCATCATGTTTTCGGGCTAAGCCTCACGCCACGTGCGGCCGGAAGAGGCTGAACCGCCCCTCTTTGCCTCGTACCACCCCAATGCCGAAGGGCTCGCATTCACGCTCCAGCACCTCTCCGAGCCATTCGACATCCTCGGCGCTGGGATAACCCAGGCGAAAGCGATGCGCCCTAAGCGGAACGATTTCGAGGCCGGCGAGATCGCCATTTGCGGGGTCGATGCGAACGAAGTACATGAGGCGCAAATCGCCCCTGAATTCAGCATAGCCCTTGATCCCCTCGTAATCATTGATGAAATCGCCGCAGCCATAAAGGATCAGCCGGTCGTGGTAGATTTCGATCCCCTTGGCGTGATGGGAAGAGTGCCCATGGACGATCGATACGTCCGCCTCATCGATGAGGGCATGCGCGAATTGCCTTTCGGCGGCAGTAATCCCATAGCCCCAGTTGGGGCTCCAATGGATCGACACTACCACCACGTCCCGCGGCCGTTTTAGTCTCAGGA
>JAPSJG010000046.1 GCA_031178305.1 Sinorhizobium sp. | reverse complement strand
TCGGCCTGCTGAGCTTCCTGCTCGGCCGCCCGCTGCTGCTCCCGCTCGGTGCGACGGCGAGCCTTCTCCTCGGCGCGCTGCTGCTCGTCGGCCTGCCCTTGAGACTCTTCCTCGGCAGCACGCTGCTTCTTGCGCTTCTTCAACAGTTGCAACTCTTCGGGCGACAACTCGCCGCCTTCCTGCGCCACTTCGAACGGCGCCCTCAGGCTGTCGGCCAGCGCCGGTTGAACCGCAAGGGAGGCCGCGAAAACCGGCAGGGCCACCGTTGCGAAAAGTTTGGATCGAATAGACATTCTCTTCCTTGCTCTGGTTCCGACGCTTCTCGCGTGCGTCGTTCCGCTTCCTGGTCGCATTGGGCGCCGCCAGCACATCGGCTCAGGGCCATGACCCGCGGTTCCGACTTTTTTGTGTCAGCCGGAACTATCGAAGTCGCAACGCGACAGCCGCGGGTCGGTTGCGCTCAAAGCTATCGGAGGCGAAATTAACCGTGCCTGAACGGCTCTCCAGGAGTTTCCACGCCTTCAGGAATGTCGCTCATGCTGCCGGAGCGGACCGCGATATCGTTCCGTTCTTCAATTAGACCGATGACTCCATCTGTCAGTGAAATGTCGAGTTCCACCTAGCTTTCAGAGCACGCGGCGAAGGCCAGCTACCAGGCAATTTCCGCGATCGCGCCCTTCTACTACGATTTTGCGCGGCCAGAGGTTATGGCGCATTATCGAGAGCTGGCAGATGCCTCCAGCTTGCCGCTTATCGTCTACAATTTTCCCGCCCGCGCCACTGGCTTTACCCTGCCTGAACTTGTCGAGCTCCTCTCGTATCCCAATATCATCGGCATCAAGCACACATCGAGCGACATGTTCCAGCTCGAGCGCATCCGTCATGCAGCGCCTGATGCGATCGTCTACAATGGTTACGACGAAATGTGCCTCGCCGGCTTAGCAATGGGGGCGCAGGGTGCGATTGGCACAACCTATAATTTCATGGGAGACGTGTTTGCTGCCCTGCGGACCTGCGCAGCGGAAGGGCGGATCGAGGAAGCACGGCGGCTGCAAGCTATGGCCAACCGGGTGATCCAGGTGCTGATGAAGGTAGGAGTAATGCCCGGGTCCAAGGCGTTGCTCGGCATCATGGGCGTGACTGCGGGCCATCACGGCGTCCCTTCGGTAAGATCGAGGCGGCCGATCTCGCCGAGCTTCGGGGAGCCGTCGCGCCCGTCCTGGCCTGGCGTGAAAACCGCGCACTGGGATCTTCCCCTGAATTGTCTTAGTCATCGAGAACAGCGGCATTCCAGTCGTGCTCCAACGCAGTTCTGCGTTTCGATTCTCCTCAAGGCGAGAGGTAAAGAGCCTCGTATTGCCGAGCTGAGCAGGACCGGATGGTGGTCCCCGCTACCGGCGTGCGGCGCGACGTCTGCCCATGTTCGTTGAAGCGCTGGCGCCTGCCCGCGCGGAGCTTGGCGAGAAAGACTCGAGGAACTCTCGCCGCCGCCTCGGGCTTCGAGAACTATATCACCATGAGTCGGCTCGACGAGGAGCAGGTTGAGACGTTCTCCGAAACGGTCCTGGGCGCGCTTTTGAAGAAATGCGGAATTGCGTGACACACTCATCAAGCGGGCGGAAGTAGTCTGACGCTCAGCGCTGCGGTTCGACGCGCACATCAGGCCCACCTATGCGGGTCCACTGCTCATGAGCCGCGCGAGGATTTTAACTGCGGCCTTCGCTTCAAAACGTTCATCCGGCCCTCTCCTCGCTACGCATGCTGCGTTGCAGCGACGAATTGCTCTTGATGTGTTTAGTAAAACGGATATCACTAAACATATTGCTCAACATGAGGGAGTATGGCTTGGACATGTGAGCAAGGGAGAATTTCCGAGTCCGGCGTCGGTCGGTTCTGTATCTGGGAGGAATACATGCGGAAGAAAACGAAGGCCCTGATGGGCATGTCGTCGGCACTCGTGCTGTCGACGGCGATGCCGGGAATGGCGAAAGCCGATGAATTGACGCTGTGCTGGGCAGCCTGGGATCCGGCGAATGCCCTGGTCGAGCTCTCCAAGGACTTTACCGCAGCGACCGGCACCACGATGAAGTTCGAGTTCGTGCCGTGGCCAAACTTCGCCGACCGCATTCTCAACGAGCTCAATTCGGGCGGCAAGCTCTGCGATCTCCTGATCGGCGACAGCCAATGGATCGGCGGTTCGGCCGAAAACGGCTACTACGTCAAGCTCAACGATTTCTTCGACAAGGAAGGAATCAAGATGAGCGACTTCGCCGAAGCTGCGGTCAATGCCTATTCCACCTGGCCGAAAGGCACGCCGAACTACTGGGCGCTGCCGGCCATGGGCGACGCCAACGGATGGTTCTATCGCAGGGATTGGTTCGCCAAGCCGGAATTGCAGGCCGAGTTCAAGGAGAAATACGGCCGCGACCTCGGCCCGCCGCAGACCTGGGATGAACTAAAGCAGGTAGCCGAATTCTTCACCGGCCGCGAAATCGAGGGCCAGAAGGTCTATGGTGCCGCGATCTTCACCGAACGTGCCTCCGAGGGCATCACCATGGGCGCGACCTCGGCGCTCTATCCCTACGGCTTCAAATACGAGCAGACGGGCGGCAAATACGACATGGACGGCGCCGTCAACTCTGCGGATGCCGTGGCGGGGCTCGAAGCTTACAAGGCGCTCTACAAATGTTGTCAGCCGCCTGGCTATACAGACAGCTACATGGGCGAAGGGCTCGATGCCTTCAAATCCGGTCAGGTGGCGATGGCGATGAACTGGTTCGCCTTCTTCCCCGGCCTCTACAAGGACGAGAAGGTCGGCGGCGATAAGATCGGCTTTTTCGTCAATCCCAAGCAGAAGGTCGCCGCTTCGACGCTCGGCGGGCAGGGGATGTCCGTCGTCGCCAGTACCGACAACATGGACGGCGCGCTCGCCTACATAAAGTGGTTCGCCCAGCCCGATGTCCAGAAGAAATGGTGGGCGCTCGGCGGTTACGCCGTGCACAACGCGGTCCTGAACGACCCGTCCTTCAAGGTCAGCCAGCCCTTCGCGGCCGATTTCCTCGTCGCGATGAACCAGGTGCAGGATTTCTGGCAGGAGCCGTCCTACGCGATCCTTCTGCAAGCCATGCAGAAGCGCCTGCACGACTATGTTGTCGCCGACCAGGGCACGGCGCAACAGGCGCTCGACTCTCTCGTCAACGACTGGAAGGAAATCTTCGAGGACGAAGGCAAGCTTTAGGCTCCCCTCGGCAACGGCCCGGCTGCGAAAGCCCGGGCCGTCGCCTCGACCCTATCCTTTGTTGAATTCAGGTGACGTCTGTGACCGATGCCCCTTCCACGATTGCGGAGCGATCCGCCGACATGATTGCCCGCGCTACGCCGACGACGATGGCAGTTCGGGTGCGCGGCCTTTCGGATCGCGCCATCGCCTGGCTCTTCATAACGCCGACGATGGCCTTGCTGCTTGCGATCAATATCTTCCCGCTGATCTGGGCGGTCTATTTGTCCTTCACGAATTTCCGCGCGAACCGCCCCAACGCCGAAGTCGAGGGCGTTGGCCTGCGCAACTATCAGCGGGTGCTGAACGATCCAGATACCTGGATCGCCATGCAGACGACGGCGCATTTCGTCTTCTGGACGATTCTGTTGCAGACGGTCATCGGCTTCGCGCTCGCCTACCTGATCGACCGCAAGTTCCGCGGCCACGCCTTCTGGACGACGGTCATCCTCATTCCGATGATGCTGTCTCCGGCGGTCGTTGGCAATTTCTGGCGGTTCCTCTACCAGCCGCAGATCGGGCTCTTCAATTATATCGTGTCGTTCTTCACGGGCATTCCGCCGTCATCCTTTGAGATGCTCGGTTCTGTGACCTTGGCTCCCTGGGCGATCATCATCGTCGATACCTGGATGTGGACGCCCTATGTCATGCTGATCTGCCTCGCCGGCCTCAGATCCATTCCGGACTACATCTACGAGGCGGCAGAGGTCGATCGCGCCTCAGCCTTTCGGCAATTCTGGTCGATCACCGTGCCGATGGCCTTGCCCTTCATCATGCTCGCCGTGCTCTTCCGCGGCATCGAGAATTTCAAGATGTTCGACATGGTCATGCTGCTGACGGGCGGCGGACCCGGCTCGACCACCGAGGTCGCGTCGATCACGCTGAAACGCGAGGCCTTCGAGAGCTGGCTCACCGGACGGTCTTCGGCCTTCGCAATCGTTCTTTTCGTTGCGGTGTTCGGCCTCGCCAACATCTATGTCAAAGCGCTCAACAAGGTGAAACAGCGATGAGTTCGGTTAATGCCACCGCCCACTCCGTGGTCGAGCCGACGCCGACCGTCAAGCGCATCGCCGGCACGATCGTCATCCTCTATGCGCTGGTGACGGTGATCCCGCTCGCCTGGATCTTTCTGACGAGCATCAAGTCGCCGCCAGATTCGATCAGCTATCCGCCGAAGGTCATCTTCACCCCGACGATCGAGGGCTTCTGCAACCTCTTCACGACGCGCACGCGGCAGACGCCGGACTATATCCAGTCGCTCCCCGCCCCGACCAGCACCTGCGACGAGATCACCCGCCGCCGCAACATGGTCATCGCCGGGCCGTCGAACTACTGGCCCCGCTTCGGCAATTCACTCGTCATAGCCTTTGGCTCGACCTTTCTTGCCGTCTCGCTTGGCACGCTTGCGGCTTATGGCTTCTCCAGGTTTCGCGTGCCGCTCGCCGATGATCTTCTGTTCTTCATTCTTTCGACCCGGATGATGCCGCCGATCGCGGTCGCAATCCCGATCTACCTCATGTATCGCCAGTTCGGACTTTCCGACACCGCCCTCGGCATGATCCTCCTCTACACCGCCGTCAACGTCTCCCTCGCCGTCTGGTTGCTCAAGGGCTTCATCGACGAGATTCCCCGCGAGTACGAGGAGGCGGCGATGATCGACGGTTACACCCGCCTGCAGGCCTTCTGGAAGGTCGTGTTGCCGCAGGCGACGACCGGCATCGCCGCGACTGCGATCTTCTGCCTGATCTTCGCCTGGAACGAATATGCCTTTGCGGTGCTCTTGACTTCGGGCTCGGCGCAGACCGCGCCGCCGTTCATACCGACGATCATCGGCGAAGGCGGACAGGATTGGCCGGCGGTTGCCGCCGGCACGACGATCTTCCTGGTGCCGATCCTCGTCTTCACCATCATTCTGCGCAAGCAGTTGCTGCGCGGCATCACCTTCGGAGCGGTACGTAAATGACGACCCCCCAAGAAGCGACCCGTGCAGCCCGGCAGAAGCGGTCCTTGTTCATGCGGCGCGGACCGATGGAAAACATCGCCACGGCGCTGATCGCTGCGGGCTTCCTGATGCTGTTCCAGCCGTTCCTGCTCGCCCTCTACACCTACTCGCTGGCCATGCTGCTGACTGGAACCGTCATGTTCATCATCGTCTCGAAATTCCCGGAGTAAACGATGTCCGAGATCAAGATCGTAAACCTCCGCAAGCAGTTCGGTGATTTTGTCGCCGTCGAGGATTCGAGTTTCACGGTCGAGGACGGCGAGTTTCTGGCGCTGCTCGGGCCGTCGGGCTGCGGCAAGACGACGACGCTCAGGATGATCGCCGGGCTTGAGTTGCCGACCAGCGGTAAGATTTATCTCGATGGCGAGGACGTCACCTTCAACCGGGCGAGCGCCCGCGACATCGCCTTCGTCTTCCAGCTCTTCGCGCTTTATCCGCACATGAATGTCCGCCGGAACATCGGTTTCCCGCTCGTGTCGCAGGGCGTGGCGAAGGCGGAAATACGCGCCCGCGTCGTGGAGACCGCGAAGCTCCTGAGGATCGACCACATCCTCGACCGGTCGGTTTCGGGCCTCGCCGGCGGCGACCGCCAGCGAGTTGCGCTGGGTCGCGCGATCATCAGGCGACCCAAATGCTTCCTGATGGACGAGCCGCTGGGCACGCTCGATGCGGAGTTCCGCGAGGTCATGGTGCATGAGTTGCGCGAGCTCCACAATCGCATCCATGCGACAACAGTCTACGTGACCCATGACCAGCACGAAGCCATGGCGATGGCCGACAAGATCGCGGTTATGAACCACGGCGTGATCGAACAGTTCGGCACGCCGCAGGAAATCTATAATCGTCCGGCCTCGATGTATGTCGCCGATTTCATCGGTTCGCCGCCGATGAATTTCATGCGCTTCCATTCGGGGCTCAAGAGAGGGGCCAGATCGATCTTCCTCGACGCTGTCGAAGTCGCCGTGCCGGAGGTGGGGGAGGACGTGTTGCCAGGCGAAATGGCGCTCGGCGTCCGTCCGGAACATATCCGCTTCAGCGATCGATCCCCCATCCGCGGCGCCGTCTATGGCAGTGAGTATCTGGGCACCAACCAGATTGTCGCCGTGGAGACCGCCGCCGGTATCGTCAAGGCGCGCGTTGCGGCCGACCGCAGCTTTAGGCTCGGCGAGACCGTTGGGCTCGAATTCAACCCGGATAGGCTCGCCGTCTTCGACTGTGCCTCAGGCAGGGCGATCGCATCCTCCCTCTATGCGGAGGCGCGCCATGGCTGAGGTCGTTCTTCACGGTATTAGCAAGACTTTCGGCGACACGGTCGCGGTAGACGATCTGTCGCTGACCATTACGGACGGGGAATTCGTGGTCCTCCTCGGGCCGACGGGTGCCGGCAAGACGACGACCCTGCGTCTGATCGCCGGCCTCGAAAGACCGGATTGCGGGCGGGTGGCGATCGCCGGTCACGACGTTGGCCGGCAGTCGCCGGCCGAGCGGGACGTGGCCTTCGTCTTCCAGCAATATTCGCTCTATCCGCATCTGAGCGTCTACGACAATCTTGCCTTTCCGCTGCGCTCGCCGGCACGGCGGCTCGGCGCCGCAGAGATCGACCGGCGCGTGCGCGAGGTGGCACGGATGGTGCGGATCGAGCACAAGCTCGAAAACCGCGCCACGCGGCTTTCCGGCGGCGAGATGCAGCGCGTCGCGATCGGCCGCGCGCTGGTGCGCCGCCCGGCGATCTATCTCATGGACGAACCGCTGTCTTCGCTCGACGCGAAGCTCAGGGCGGAGCTTCGGCTGGAACTGAAGCGGATCCAGAAAGAGCTGGGCTCGACGCTGCTCTACGTCACCCATGACCAGGTCGAGGCAATGACGATGGCGGATCGCATCGGCATTCTGTCCGAAGGGCGTCTCGTGCAGATCGGCACGCCGCGGGAGATCTATGCTGACCCAACCAATCTGCATGTCGCGGCGCGCCTCGGCCAGCCGCACATAAACCTGCTTCCCATAGACCTCCTGCCCGGCGCCGCGGCGCCTTTCGGCGCGCTAACGATCGGCGCGCGGACCGAACATTTGGAGATCGCGACCAGCGCTCAGGGCAATGCCGAGGTGGACTGGATCGAGCACCTCGGAGACCAGAACCACCTGCACATCCGGGTTAAGGGGCACAAGCTCGTGACGCTTGCCGATCCCTATCTCGCCATCCAACCGGGCGACCGCATCAATCTCACGCTGAGACAGCCCCTTTATTTCGGATCGGACGGCGAGCGGCTGCGCTGATGCGGCGGCCAATCGACAAGGCAATTGGATGAACACGATGAAGCACTTTTTCAACCGCAAGGAAAACATCGTCACCGAAGCGCTGGACGGCCTGCTGCAGACAGCGCCGGCGGGAAGCCTCGCGCGGCTCGACACCTATCCCGACATCAAGGTCGTCCTGCGCGGCGGCTGGGACAAGGCGAAGGTCGCGGTCGTCTCAGGTGGGGGCGCAGGCCATGAGCCGTCACATGCGGGCTTTGTCGGGAAAGGCATGTTGACCGCGGCGGTTTCCGGCGAGATCTTCGCCTCGCCGAGCGTCGATGCGGTGCTGACCGCCATCCGCGCGGTGACCGGGCCGAAGGGTTGTCTGCTGATCGTCAAGAATTACACCGGCGATCGCCTCAATTTCGGACTCGCGGCGGAAAAGGCGCGTGTCGAAGGCTTTCGTGTCGAGATGGTGATCGTTGCCGACGACATCGCGCTTCCGGATATCGCCCAGCCGCGCGGCGTCGCCGGAACGCTCTTCGTCCACAAGATTGCGGGGCACTTGGCCGAGCAGGATGCGGATCTCGAGACCGTTGCCGCTGCCGCCCGCTCGGCCGCGCGCGACATCGTTTCGCTCGGCGTGTCGTTCTCCTCCTGCTCCATTCCCGGCCAGGCCCACGCGGAGCGGCTTGAGGCGGACGAGGGGGAACTGGGGCTCGGCATCCACGGCGAACCTGGCGCAGAACGGATCGCTCTGCAGGAGGCGCGCACCATTGTTGCCACCATGTCCGAGCGGCTTTCCAGAGCTTTGCCAGGGGATGGCGGCTATGCGCTTCTCATCAACAATCTTGGTGCCGTGCCGCCGATCGAGATGGGATTGATTGCCCATACGGTTCTTTCATCGTCACTCGCCGCGCGTGTGACGCTGACGATAGGCCCGGCGCCGATGATGACGGCGCTCAACATGAACGGCTTTTCGCTCTCCCTGATCCGGCTTGATGGCGAGCGTAAGGCAGCATTGAAATCGCCGGTCGGCCCGCATGCCTGGATACCCGCCGTCGAGCGGCATGATGTCTCCGTTCTGCCGGTGACTGCCGTGCCCGCCACTCAGTCCGTGGCGGCCAGTCACGATCCGGCGGCCGATCGGCTGATCGCGGCGATCTGTGATCATCTGATCTCGCTCGAGGCGGAGCTCAACCACCTCGACGCCCGGGCCGGTGATGGCGATACCGGCTCGACCTTGGCGACTGGTTCGCGCAGCGTTCTGGCGCAGATCGAAAGGCTGCCGCTGAAGGACATCGCCGCGACGCTCTCGTCGATCGGCAGCATTCTCAGCACAAGCATGGGCGGCTCGAGCGGCGTGCTTCTGTCGATCTTATTCACCGCCGCCGCTAAGGCCTATTCGGACACGAAAGACATGGCGGGCGCGCTCTTGGCGGGACTCGAACGGATGACCTTCTACGGTGGGGCGGCCGTCGGCGACCGCACGATGGTGGATGCTCTGGATCCGGCGCTGCGCGCGCTGAGGGCGGGCGGTCTTGCCGCGGCGGCTTCCGCGGCGCGCGCCGGAGCCGACGCGACCCGGGCGATGAAGAAGGCGAAGGCCGGCCGCGCTTCTTACGTTGGCGAACGGGATCTCGACGGCGTACCGGACCCGGGCGCCATGGCGGTGGCCGCGGTCTTCGAAGTCGCAGCAGGGCTTCGTTAATCGCATGCTCTAACGATGGCGACCGGTCGCGAGTATGATCGGGGAGGGTTGGAAGAAGGTGTCCGTGGTGTCGGCACACGCAGCGCTCATAGGCGGGTTGATCGAGGCTTGTCGCGAGGCGATAGCCGCCAATGCCGATCATCTGTCGGAACTCGACAGGGCGATCGGCGACGGAGATCACGGCACCAACATGCGTCGCGGCTTGGAGGCGGTCTATGCCGAGCGCAACCGGCTCGTGCAGCTTCCCTTGCCGAAAGCACTGGAGGAGACCGGTCTCACGCTCGTCATGAGCGTCGGCGGCGCGGCCGGTCCGCTCTATGGGACGCTGCTGATCGAGATCGGCCGTCAGTTGGCCGGCGCGAACGGACAGATCGACTTTGCACGCGCGCTTGAGCATGCGATCGATGCCGTCGCCCGTCGCGGGCGGGCAAGCCCCGGCGACAAGACGCTGCTCGACGTGCTTTACCCAGTGCATGCCGAAGTGGTAAGGCGCGCGGGATTGGCAGGCATCTCCCGGCAAGCGGAACGGGCGGCGAGCCTGACTTTAGGCATGAAGGCGATGCGCGGGCGCGCCGCCTTTCTGGGCGACCGGTCGGTCGGACATGTCGATCCGGGCGCGAAGAGTTGTTCGCTGCTGACGGCGGCGATCTGTCGTTTCCTGGAGGAGCAATGTCCGGCATGAACTCGAAATCTGCAAATGTCGGCATCGTTATCGTGTCGCATTCGCCGCTTGTCGCGCAAGGGACGGCCGACATGGTTCGTCAGATGGTTGGTGACTGCGTGCCGCTCGCCTGGTCGGGCGGCAATGCGGAAGGTGGGCTCGGCACGCATGCCGCCGGCATATTGGCTGCGATCGAACGGGCCTGGTCGGATGCGGGGATCGCCGTCTTCGTCGATCTCGGCGGGGCGGAGACGAACAGCGAAATGGCGATAGAAATGCTTGGAGAGCCGCGCTCCGGTAGGGTGATCATATGCAATGCGCCACTGGTCGAGGGAGCGGTAATGGCCGCGGCCGAAGCATCGGGCGGAGCGGCTCTCGCCCGCGTCGTGGCGACCGCGGAGGAACTGTCACCGTGACGGACAAGATGCCGCGACGGAAAGCGACGGAGGCAGTCGACGCGCACGTTTACTGCCAGGCAGAGATCGAAGTGACGCACGGCTTCGGACTGCATGCCCGCCCGTCGGTCACTTTCACGAGACTCGCGAAGTCGTTTCCCTGCGTGATCGAGATTGAGGTCAACGACAGCCACGTTTGGCTGAACGGCAAGAGCATCGTCAAGATCATGGGGGCGAGGATTCGAAGGGGCTCGATCTTGAAAATCCGAGCCCGAGGCTTACGCGCGGCAGAAGCGATCCATGCCCTCAAGGCGCTCGTCGAGCGCGACTTCGATGAAGAAAAGAAGCATGGCCGAAGCGTTTGAAATCACGGGGGTCTCCGCCTCTCCTGGTGTGGCGGTCGGGCCCGTCCACCTCGCCGCCGATGTTACGGCGGAGGCGCTTGTGCTCGGCGACACGGTGGCCGCGGAGGGCGACAAGCTATGGCAGGCCGTCGTCACCGCCCACGCGGAGCTCGAGGCTCTCGCGGATCGCTCGGACGAGGAGAGCGCCGGCATTCTCGATTTCCAGATCGAGATGCTGCTCGATCCGGCTCTCGTCGAAATGGCCGAGGACCGGATCGTCGCCGGCGATGGCGCCGCACTCGCCTGGTTCGGGGCGCTCAACGACTATATTGCCGGTATCGAGGATGCGCCCGACGAGCAACTCCGCGCCCGCGCGGTCGACATCGTCGACATCCGCAATCGCGTCCTCAGCGTGCTGACCGGCCGCCCTCTGGAGGATTTCGCCCCGGGTTCGGTTTTCGTCGGCAAGGATCTTGAGCCGAGCCTCTTCCTTCAGCATGACTGGACCGCCGGCGGTGGCATCGTCCTCTTCGAAGGCAGCGTTTCCAGCCATGTGGCAATGCTCGCCCGCAGCCGTTCGGTGCCTATGCTGGTGGCGACGGGGCGGTTCGAAGTCGCCGCCGGTGCGCGCCTGCTCGTCGATGCGACTGGCGGCCGCTTGGTTGTCGCGCCTGAAGATCAGCAGATTCACGAGGTGCGGTCGAGATCAGCCGAGGCAAGGCCAATTGCTCCGTCTCGAGCCGGCGGCGTGATCGAGACCGTCGACGGGATTGCGATCCGCCTGTCGGCGATCGTCAATGATCCGTCTGAGCTCAAATCCATCGAACCCTCGTCCGTCGCGGGCATCGGCCTGATGCGGACGGAGTTTTTGGGCAATGTCTTCGATCAGGAAAGACATTACGACGTCTATAGGCAGGCGCTGGACTGGGCAGGTGATGCGCCGGTGATTGTGCGCATGTTGGATCTCGGCGGCGACAAGATGGAGTTGGGCGTCGGGGCGAAGGAGAGCGAAGCGTTCCTGGGACGACGAGGCATCCGGCTGCTTCTGGCGCTTCCGGAAATAGCCCGTCTGCAGGCGCGCGCCCTGTTGCGGGCAGCGGCGCACGGCAATCTCGGCGTCCTCCTGCCAATGATTACGGTGCCGGAGGAACTCGATGCGATGCGGGTGATCTTCGAAGAAGAGTCGACCGCGCTTGGAAGGAAGGGGGTGCAAACGCGCATCCCGGAAATCGGCATGATGGTGGAGGTCCCGGCGGCGGCGCTGATGCTCGATCGTTTTTCACGGTCGGACTTCTTTTCCTTCGGGACAAACGATCTTGCGCAATATCTTGCGGCGGCCGCAAGGGACGACCAAAGAGTCGCCGCGCTTTACGGCGCCGCCACCCCGGCGGTCTGCAGGGTAATCGCGCAGGGCGTGGCGCTTGCCGAGACGATGAAAAAACCGATCGGGATCTGCGGCGAGATGGCCTCCGACGCCCGGCATATACCGGCGCTCATGACTGCGGGCCTTCGCCACTTCTCGGTGGCGCCCAATCGCTTGGCGGACATAAGATCCACAATCGGCGGCATGTACTCGGACGGCCGGGCCGCGGCGGAGATGAAATGAATGTCGCGCGACACAGTTGAAGACGCGATCATCACCTACAAGACGATCCTGGCGCAAATCATCGACAATCGGCCGTCGGGAACCCGCCAGCGGCTCGCCGCAGCACTCGGCAAGCATCGCAGCTTTGTGACGCAGGTGACAAGCCCAGCCTATTCCACCCCGCTGCCGGCGCGTCATCTCGCGACGATCTTCCGTGTCTGCCACTTCAGCCCGGGCGAGCAGGAGCGCTTCCTTCATGCCTATCAGTCCGCGCACCCCGGCAAGCTGCCGGATTTCGGAAGCGCGGAGAAGCTGCGCCAGCTCTCGCTGATCGTTCCCGATCTTGGGGACGAAAGGAAGAATCGCCTGTTCGACGAAGCGATCGAGGAACTCGTCCGGAACATGGCGAAACTGGTCGGAACGATGGATTAGAGGGTCGCGATGTGTTTCAGTACGTCCTGCCCCCGGCGAGACCTCTAAGTTCGAGTCCCGATCGAGGGCACCCCGTGGCGAGATTGGAGCGTTGCGGCGATTTTACGCGGGGCAGGAGGGCACGGCGTCGTGGGAGGGGCACGATGAAGAAATTCATGAACCGAGCCGAGACGCTGGTGGCTGA
>JAPSJG010000490.1 GCA_031178305.1 Sinorhizobium sp. | reverse complement strand
CGCCCTGATCCTATAGCGCCGCGCGCCTCCTTCTCCCCGCATGCGGGGAGAAGGAGGCGGCAGCCGGAAATTGAAATTTCGGTGAACGGCTTCTTCAGTCGCTGTCGATTTCGGCGCCAATGATGGCGATCGCCTGCTGGTAGACGCTGGCGGCGTTCCAGCCCTGGATTGCGACGAAGTTCGGCTCGCCGGGCTGATAGCCGGCGCCCGGCTGCCAACCATGGCCGCGCAGGAAGTTCGCGGTCGAGGCCAGCGCATCGGCCTTGGAGCGTACCATGTCGATATGGCCGTCGCCGTCTCCGTCGGCGCCGTATTTAAGCACGTTCAGTGGCAGGAATTGCGTCTGCCCGATCTCGCCGTGGGCGGCGCCCCGGGCGGCCGGATTCAGGTCACCGCGGCCGACAAGCTGCAACGCGGCATAGAGCTGTTCGGTGAAGTAGTCGGAGCGGCGGCAATCATAGGCAAGGGTGGCGACGGCCGAGAGCGTGTGCTCCTTGCCCATGAACGAGCCAAAGCCCGTCTCCATGCCCCAAATGGCGATCAGGGGGCCGGCCGGGACGCCGTAGCGGCTTTCGATCGCAGCGAACAGCTTGGCGTACTGCCCGCGCATCTTCCTGCCGCGCGAGATGATCACCTGGCCACCGCGCTTCTGCATGAACTGGTCGAGCGAGAGCTTGAAGCTCTTCTGCCCGCGGTCGGCGCGGATCGTTGCCCTGTTGTAGGACACGCTGGCAAGTGCCTGGTCGAGCACCGACCGGCTGATGCCGCTGGACGAGGCCTCGCGCTTGAATCCTTCGACCCAGGCCGGAAAGCCGCTGCCGTCATTGCCGCATTGCGCCGCGGAGGCGGCCGCGGGTAGGACGATCGTTGAAATGAGGGCCGCGAGCCCCGCCGCTGTGCTCTTCACCCTGTGCATGGAATACCCCATCATTGCCCGTATCTGTTGCCTAGACCATCGGATCTGACCGGCCCGTCACCGTCCGGCAGTGCCCTCAGGTTTCACGTGAATCCCGCTCTTCCAAGTACAGGCGACCAGTTGCGCTTGAACGAGAAACGCTTTCGAAAGCCCCGCAAGTCCATGACGGCCATGCAGGGCTTCTGTCCTCCATCGATGTCGTTTTTTAGGCGGCCTGCTTGCGCGGCTTGATCAGGCCGCGATTGACCAGGAGCTCGGCGATCTGAACCGCATTGAGCGCCGCACCCTTTCGCAGGTTGTCGGAAACGACCCAGATGTTGAGCCCGTTCTCGACCGTTGCGTCCTCGCGGATGCGCGAAATGTAGGTCGCATCTTCGCCGGCGCATTCGTAAGGCGTCACATAGCCGCCGTTTTCGCGCTTGTCGACGACAAGGCAACCCGGCGCCTCGCGCAGGATTTCACGCGCCTCGTCGGCGGTGATCTCGTTTTCGAACTCGATGTTGACCGATTCCGAATGTCCGATGAACACCGGGACGCGTACTGCCGTGCAGGTCACCTTGATCTTCGGGTCGAGCATCTTCTTGGTTTCGGCAAGCACCTTCCACTCTTCCTTGGTGTAGCCGTCCTCCATGAAGACGTCGATGTGCGGAATGACGTTGAAGGCGATGCGCTTGGTGAACTTCTTGCTCTCGATCGGGTCGGCGACGAAGACCGCGCGGGTCTGGTTGAAGAGCTCGTCCATGCCGTCCTTGCCGGCGCCGGAGACCGATTGGTAGGTGGAAACCACGACGCGCTTGATCGTGGCGCGATCGTGCAGCGGCTTTAGCGCCACAACGAGCTGCGCCGTCGAGCAATTGGGGTTGGCAATAATGTTCTTCTTGGAAAAGCCGGAGATTGCGTCCGGGTTCACTTCCGGCACGATCAGCGGCACGTCGGCGTCGTAGCGCCAAGCCGAGGAGTTGTCGATGACGACGCAGCCCTGCTGTCCGATCTTCGGCGAGTATTTCAGCGAAACCGCGCCGCCGGCCGACATCAGGCAGATGTCCGTATCGGAAAAGTCATAGGTTTCGAGATTGGAGACCTTCAGCGTCTTGTCGCCGTAGGAAACCTCGGTGCCGACCGAGCGCGAGGAGGCGAGCGCCAAAACCTCGTCTGCAGGAAATCCACGTTCCGAAAGGATGTTCAGCATCTCCCGGCCGACATTGCCGGTGGCGCCTGCGACTGCAATCTTGAAACCCATGATCTAAGCTCTCTTTCTGTCTCTCCTCGTCCGGTGGAGGGGGAGCCGCGCGGAACGCCCGCGAAGTTCCTTTCCCCGGCCTTACCGGGGAGAGAGCGGAGGGCCAGGGACGTCAGACGGTTTTCGTCGTCGTTTTGGCCATTGTTTTGCTGGCGAGCGAGAAAAGGCGAGCCCGCGCGGCGGCATGGGCCGGCAGGATCGGCTGGGCGATGGACGCAAGAGTCGGTCGCATGGCGGTTTCCTCGTTCGCCGCTGCTCATACCGGCTTTTCGGCAGGAGTCAAGCCGCGGACGCCTGGCAGCCTCAATCTTCTCTGTCGAGGCGAGGGTTTCCAGTCGCGGCCGACGCGCCCCGGCCGCAGCATTAGACGAAAGTCATAGAACGAAAGCATCCCTGCCTCGGCCGGCGCTTTTCTGACATCTTTTCATCAGGCGCATCCCGTCCGGAGACTTAAGGGAGGAAACCGGGTCGACGAAGAACGGGCGCGCAACATGCCGATTTTGAAGTGGAGGATATCAAAATGGCGAATGTCGCAACGGCGGACGGCGTAAGAGCCGGGCCCATGACGGCAGAGGAGAAGAAGGTCATCTTCGCCTCCTCTCTCGGTACTGTCTTCGAGTGGTACGATTTCTATCTTTACGGTTCGCTTGCCCTTTACATCGGCGCGACCTTCTTCAGTCAGTATCCGGCGACGACCCAGGCGATCTTCGCGCTGCTCGCCTTTGCCGCGGGCTTTCTGGTTCGCCCCTTCGGCGCGCTCGTCTTCGGCCGTCTCGGCGACCTCGTCGGCCGCAAATATACCTTCCTCGTCACCATCCTGATCATGGGTCTGTCGACCTTCCTCGTCGGCGTGTTGCCGGG
>JAPSJG010000045.1 GCA_031178305.1 Sinorhizobium sp. | reverse complement strand
GCGCCGCGGCGGCGACGAAATCGATGTGGCTTTGGGCTGCAGCCTTGGCGGCCTCCGGATCGCGCGCCATGATCGCCGCATAGATCGCCTCATGCTGCGCCAGCAGCCGATCGCGTGCGCCCGGTGCGCTGAAGACGGTGCTGCGGTGAAAGAAGATGCCTTGGGTGAGAAGCCGGTAGCAGGCTCTCAGAGTGTGCAGCAGTATGATGTTGTGGGCGCTCTCGCCGATCGCGTTGTGCAACTCGATGTCGGCCTCGAGCTCTTCGTCGAATTTGCCGCTGCGATGCGCCTCACGCATGCGTTCGATGACCCGGGTCAGAATATCGCGGTCGAAGTCCGTGGCGCGGGTGGCGGCGAGCTCCGCGGTCAGGCCCTCGAGTTCGCGCCGGTATTCGAGATAGTCCTGCGTCGCCTTGGGGTGGCGCCCGATGAGCTCGATCAGCGGCTTCGAGAAGATCCGTCCGACCACGTCCGCGACGAAGGTGCCGCCGCCATGCCGGCTTTCGACAAGGCCGCGCGCCTCCAGTTCCTTGAGCGCTTCACGCAATATCGGCCGCGACACGTCGAAACGTTTCGACAATTCCCGCTCGCCGGGCAGTCGATCGCCGTCGCGAAGCACGCCCTCGAGGATCAGAAGCTCGATCTGCTGCACGACCTCGTCCGCGGTGCGGCTATGGCTGATACGGGCATAGAGGTCGATCTGGTCTTCGGTCACGCGTGTTCTCCCCGGCGAAAAACCGCTTTGTGCTGGACGCCTTCCGCCGTTCGGAAATCTAGCAGCCCCCGGCAAGTGGTCAAATTGATTGTCCACTTTGCGATTGGCTGGATTTGACAAAGATCAAACTGCGTCAATGCGCCCGTTACTTTTTTCTCGACGGGTTGATAAGAAAATGGTGATTGAATGCGTGTGGGGGACGAAGCGCTTCATGCCAAAGGGCAGTTTTGCATTTCCGGTTGCACCCTTGCGCGCCCAGGCACTGGGCGAAGTTCACGCACGGCCTTATGCGCTGGTGTCGACGCCGCGCGTCATTTTTCAACTCGCCTTCCTCACCGAAGGCGGATCGATCGTCGATCATGCCGTGCTCGCCGAACTGTCGCGTTCCCGTGGCATCGCGCCCCCTGGCCGCGACGCCAACCATCACGCGATCCCCTGGGGGCAGGGGACGCTGCGGTGGGAACGGCACACCGAATTCTCCACCTACTTCTGGGATGCACCGGCGCCGGAACGCTTCGGGAACGAGGTGGCCATCCACCCGTTCGGTGACGGCTTTTCGCCGCCAGGCCTGTTGATTTCCGGCATCCGCCTTGAGATCCGTCCCGACACGCCGCAAACGCGCGAGGCGATCAAGGCTTTCGATCCGAAGAGCCTCTGCTACAGCGAGACAAAAAACGGGCAGGCGGTGCTCGTGACCGACTTTCGCCAGAATGGCGACGGTCTCACACAGATTCTCGTCATCGACAGGGGGCTGACTGAAGCGGGTATGGGCGCCCTGGCGCAGCGACTGCTCGATATCGAGACCTACCGCACGCTCGCCATGCTCGGCCTGCCGCTGGCTCAGTCATTGTCGCCGGAGATTCGCCGCACCGAGGATGGATTGACGGCGATTACACAGCGGATGAAGAAAAATGTCCGCGAGGAAGCCGACGAGATGCTCTCCGAGATCACGCGTCTGGCCGCCGATCTTGAAGCCGGCGCTGCCTTGTGTCTCTATCGCTTCGGCGCGAGCCGCGCCTATTACGGGATCGTCCAGGAACGCATCCGCACGCTCTCCGAAACGCCCGTGCCCGGCTACGAGACGATCGGCACCTTCCTCGAACGAAGGCTGGCCCCGGCAATGCGGACCTGCCAATCCGTCGAGGAACGGCAGGCCAATCTATCGGGCAAGTTGACGCGTGCCACATCCCTCTTGAGAAGCTGGATCGACATCGAACTCGAACGGCAAAACAGCGCGCTGCTCAACTCGATGGACCGGCGCGCGAAGCTGCAATTGCGCCTGCAGCAGACGGTCGAAGGCCTCTCCGTTGCCGCGATCTCCTATTACGTCGTTGGGCTGTTCGGCTATCTCGCCAAGCCCCTGAGCCACGAGATTCCGGTCGACCCCGGCGTCCTCACCGGCCTTGCCGTCCCGATCGCGGTGGTCGGCGTCTGGATGGTGGTAAGGCGCGTTCGCCGTCATCATGAAGAGGCGGCGCACAAGTAGCATCCGCCTACTACCGTTCTCAACAGGGAAAAGGTGACTTAAAGCGCGGCGAGATAGTCGATGAAGAAGCCGTACCTCATTAGCATTTGCCCCGGCCGGCGCTCCAGTGGTAAACAAAAAATACCAGCCTGAAGCGGCCCGTCACCGGGCTGCCGGTGTATGCAATAGGTGTATGCAATAGGGCGAATCTGGTTGGAGGAGTTGATGCCGGAAACGATCGGCTTTCTGAAACCCAGGCAGGCCGTTCTCGACCGCCGGCGGGAAATCATCGCCGATCTCACCGACCTTTTGCCGGACGGATGCCTGATCAGCGACGAGCGCGGCTTGAAGCCCTTCGAGACGGATGCCTTTCTGGCCTATCGCCGTCTGCCGCTGGCAGTGGCCCTGCCGGAGACGACCGGACAGGTCGCCGCCGTGCTTAAGTATTGCAGCCGATACGGCATCCCCGTCGTGCCGCGCGGCGCCGGCACGTCTCTCTCCGGGGGCGCCATTCCCCAGGAGGACGCCATCGTCGTCGGCCTCTCGAAAATGTCGCGCATTCTCGACATCGATCTCTTCAATCGGACGGCCACGGTCCAGGCCGGCGTCACCAATCTCAATATTTCCGAAACGGTGTCGCCCGATGGCTTCTTCTACGCGCCTGATCCGAGTTCGCAGCTCGCCTGCACGATCGGCGGTAATATCGGCATGAATTCCGGTGGCGCCCATTGCCTGAAATACGGCGTGACGACCAATAACCTTCTGGGCGTCAAGATGGTGCTCTTCGACGGTACGGTGATCGAGCTCGGTGGCAAGGCACTCGATGCGCCGGGCTATGATCTTCTCGGCCTCGTCTGCGGTTCGGAAGGCCAGCTCGGCATCGTCACCGAGGCGACCGTCCGTCTGATCGCCAAGCCAGAAGGCGCGCGCCCGGTGCTCTTCGGCTTCGCTTCGTCGGAGGCGGCCGGCTCCTGCGTCGCCGACATCATCGGGGCAGGCATCATTCCGGTTGCGATCGAATTCATGGACAGGCCGGCGATCGAGATCTGCGAAGCCTTTGCCCATGCTGGCTATCCGCTCGATGTCGAGGCCCTTTTGATCGTCGAGGTCGAGGGCTCGGAAGCCGAGATGGACGCGATGCTTCAAAGCATCATCGAGATTGCTCGCCGTCACGACGTGATGACGATCAAGGAATCGCAATCGGCTCTGGAAGCGGCGCTGATCTGGAAAGGCCGCAAATCCGCCTTCGGCGCCACCGGTCGCATTGCCGACTATATCTGCATGGACGGCACCGTACCGCTGAGCCAGCTCTCTCACGTGCTGCGCCGGACCGGCGAGATCGTAGCGGGTTACGGCCTTCGCGTTGCCAACGTCTTCCATGCCGGCGACGGCAACATGCATCCGCTGATCCTGTACAACATCAACGATCCGGAGGATGCCGCGCGCGCGGAAGCTGCCGGCAACGATATCTTAAGGCTCTGCGTCGACGCCGGCGGCTGCCTGACCGGAGAGCACGGCGTCGGCATCGAGAAACGCGAGCTGATGAGGCATCAATACAGCCAAGCCGACCTCAACCAGCAGATGGCGGCACGCGCGGCCTTCGATCCGCAATGGCTCCTGAACCCTTCGAAGGTGTTTCCGCTCGAAGGACGGCCCGCCGCATGATCGTCCATTTCGAACCGGCAAGCGAGGAGGGGATCGCTTCGGTCGTCCGCTCGGCCGCCGCGGAGCGCGTCACCCTTTCCATTGTCGGCGGTGGTACGCGTTCGGGGCTCGGCAATCCGGTGCGGGCGGACCGAACCCTCTCAACCCGACGCCTTGCCGGCATCGTTACCTACAATCCGGCTGAAATGACGATGAGCGCGCTCGCGGGCACGCCGCTGGCCGAGGTCGAGGCCGCGCTCAATGCGAAGGGTCAGATGCTCTCCTTCGAGCCGATGGATCATCGGCCGGTCTTCGGCAACTCGGGACAGCCGACCATCGGCGGGGTCTTCGCCGCCAATGTCTCCGGCCCGCGCCGCTATGTCGCCGGTGCCGCGCGCGACAGCCTGCTCGGCGTGCGGTTCATCAACGGCCGCGGTGAGACGATCAAGGCCGGCGGCCGCGTGATGAAGAACGTCACCGGGCTCGATCTGGTGAAGCTAATGGCCGGGTCCTATGGCACGCTGGGAATTCTGACGGAGGTCACCTTCAAGGTGCTGCCGATTCAGCCGACGGCCGCCACCATTGTTGTTTCCGGTCTCAATGATGCGGAGGCTGCGGCAGCCATGGCCGAGGCCATGGCCCAGCCGCTGGAGGTATCGGGCGCGGCGCATCTGCCGGAGAGCGTGGGAAGACGCTTCATCGGTGGCGCGCTGCCAGAGGGCGCGGCGACCGTGCTGAGATTGGAAGGCCTAGTGGCCTCCGTTGCTCTGCGAGCGGAAAAGCTTGCCGCGGCGCTCGCGCGCTTCGGTCCGGTCGCGACGCTCGATATCGATCAAACGAAGGCGCTCTGGGCCGAGATCCGCGACGTGAAGCCTTATGCCGACGGCACCATGCGGCCCCTCTGGCGCGTCTCGGTTGCACCCTCCGCGGGGCATCAGCTCGTTGCCGCGCTTCGGTTGCAGACCGGGGTGGACGCCTTCTATGATTGGCAGGGCGGCCTCGTCTGGCTGCGCATGGAGGCGGACCCCGAGGCCGAGCTCCTGCGTCGCTTTATCCGGGCAGTCGGGGGCGGGCACGCAACGCTTCTGCGCGCCGGAGAGGGCGAACGCGCCCGCATACCGGCCTTTGAACCGCAGGCGCCCGCTGTGGCACAATTGGCGGAGCGCCTGCGCGCGTCGTTCGACCCATCGCGGATTTTCAATCCCGGGCGAATGGCGGCCATGGCTTGAAGCTTCGCCATGAAACACGCCTAACGGTTAAGGAGACCTCGATGACCGATCCTGGTTCGCAGACGCCGCCTTCCCGCGAGACCGATCGTTGGCTGGAACCCGGCAAGGTCAATATCCAGATCGTCTACGTCTCGTATCTGCTTGGCTTTGCCATCGGCATTACGCCGCTGATCGGCATTGTTCTCGCCTATCTCAATCGTGGAGCGGCCGATATCTGGGCGAAGACGCATTATGACTGGGCGATCCGCACCTTCTGGATCGCCTTGCTATTTGTCATTATCTCGGCGCTGCTGTCCGTCGTTTTGATTGGTGTGCTCGGCTTCGTTGCCACGGCGGTCTGGATCGTCGTGCGCTGTGTCGTCGGTCTTCAGAAAGCAGCGCGAGAGGAGCCGATCACCAACCCTGAAAGCTGGTGGCTATAGGCTCGGACGAATATGATGCGTGCTGAGCCTAGTATTGGAGTATTCGGTTGCAGACCAACTTTTCCCTTGAACAGCTAGCCGACCCGCATGTCGCCGAATCCGAAAAGATCCTGCGCAAGTGCGTGCATTGCGGCTTCTGCACCGCCACCTGTCCGACCTATGTGCTCCTCGGCGACGAGCTCGACAGCCCGCGCGGGCGGATTTATCTCATAAAGGACATGCTGGAAAACGGCCGCCCGGCCGATAGCGAAACCGTGACGCATATCGACCGGTGTCTCTCGTGCCTCTCCTGTATGACCACCTGTCCCTCGGGCGTCGATTACATGCATCTCGTCGATCACGCCCGCATTCATATCGAGAAGACTTATCGGCGGCCTTTCAAGGACCGTTTCGCCCGCGCCGTGATCGCCGCGACATTGCCCTATCCGAAACGCTTCCGGTTGGCGCTTAGGGCTGCGGGCATAGTCCGCCCCGTGTCGGGGCTGCTCAAGCGCATTCCTTTACTTAGGACCTTCGCGGTCATGCTCGACCTCGCACCGGCAACGCTGCCGCCCGCTTCCGCTGCCGCGCGGCCGAAAATCCATGCCGCCAAGGGAGCACGCCGCGGTCGGGTGGCGCTGCTCACCGGTTGCGCCCAGCCGGTGCTGCGGCCGGAGATCAACGAGGCGACGGTCCGGCTGCTGACAGGCCAAGGGATCGAGGTCGTCGTCGCGGAAGGGGAAGGCTGCTGCGGTGCCTTGGTCCATCATATGGGGCGGGAGGATCAGGCGCTGAAGGCCGCCCGACGCAATGTCGATGCCTGGCTGAAGGCCACCGAGGAGAGCAGCCTCGACGCGATCGTCGTCACCGCCTCCGGCTGCGGCACGATGATCAAGGACTACGGCCACGTGCTGCGGCTTGATCCAGGCTATGCCGAGAAGGCGGCGAAAGTCTCTGCGATGGCGAAAGACATAACCGAATATCTGGCGGAGCTCGACTTACCGGAACAGGAGGCGCGCGGGCTGACGGTCGCCTATCACTCCGCCTGTTCGATGCAGCATGCTCAGAAGATCACGACGGTGCCGAAGCAGCTTCTGAAACGGGCTGGCTTCACCGTTCGCGATCCGGCGGAGGGCCACCTCTGTTGCGGCTCGGCCGGAACCTACAACATCCTGCAGCCGGAGATTTCGGCAAAGCTCAAGGCACGAAAGGTCAGGAATATCGAGGCGACCAGGCCAAACGCGATCGCGACCGGCAATATCGGTTGTATCATGCAGATTGCCTCCGGCACCAAGGTCCCGATCCTGCACACGGTCGAGCTTTTGGATTGGGCCTATGGCGGGCCGAAGCCGGCGGAGCTCTGACGGCTGGGTGTGCCGGATTTGCCTCATCCGGCTGCCGCCACCTTCTCCCCGCAAGCGGGGCGAAGAGGATTGCCGAGGGCTCGCCCTCCACCGAGGTCGAATGTGCGAGGGCCGAAGGAATCCCCTCTCCCCGCGTGCGGGGAGAGGGTTAGGGTGAGGGGCAAGTTGGCTCGTTACGCTAGACTAAGCCGGTGATGGAAAATCCGCTCGTCAGCCGCCGAAGATCGTGCGGAAAATGTCGACGCCGCGGTCGTCGAAGCTGATGTCGCCCTGCTTGTTGCCGGGGCCGATTACGATCACCTTGGTTCCGATCGGCGCCCGATCGTAAAGATGTTCGACGTCCTCGTTCATCATGCGGATGCAGCCGGACGACATGTTCTGGCCGATGGTCCAGGGCTGGTTCGTGCCGTGGATGCGGAAGATCGTGTCCCGGCCGCCTTTGTAAAGATAAAGCGCGCGGGCGCCGAGCGGATTGTCGATGCCGCCTTCCTGGGTGATCGGCAGGATTCGGCCCTTGGCCGCTTCGCGCGCTCGCATTTCCGCGGGTGGCGTCCAGCTCGGCCATTCGGCCTTCCGGCCCACCTTGACGATGCCGGACCAGCCGAAGCCCTCGCGGCCGACGCCGATGCCGTAGCGCGTCGCGCGGTTCGGGCCGTCGATATAGTAGAGGAACTTGTTGTTTGTATCGACGACGATAGTGCCCGGAGCCTCGTCCGTGCGGAAGCGAACCTTGGTGCGCCAATATTTCTTCGGCGGCTTCTTCTGCTGCGCGACCAGCACGACGTCCGAGCGCTTGGCGGCAGGCCCAATATCTGCGGCGGGCGTGAACGCCGAAGCATTTGCCGCAGCAAGCAAGGCAGCGGCCGCGATGCTGAGCGCAACCAACTTGGCATGAAGTCTCATCTATGATTCCCTCTCAACCCTCGTTCCGGGCAGGCTATGCGTTCTAGTCGCAACTTCAAGCCTGCGATACATGCGATAGACCAGAGGACGCCACGGCACTTGTATCGCAGGTAACCGCTGTTGCTTTTTGATCACGATCCGGAAAGTAAAGACGCAGATATGCCGGGAGATACTCTACCCGTTGCTATAGCACGATGACTTTCGTGCCGACCTTGACCCTCTCATAGAGATCGACAACGTCCTCGTTGCGCATGCGGATGCAGCCGGAGGAGACGCCGTAGCCGATGGTCCAGGGCGCATTGGTGCCATGGATGCGGTAGAGGGTGGAGCCGAGATACATGGCGCGGGCGCCAAGCGGGTTGTCGGGGCCGCCGTCCATGCGGGCAGGCAGGTAATGGCCCTTGGCCGCCTCGCGCGCGATCATCTCCTGCGGCGGCGTCCAGCTCGGCCATTCGGCCTTGCGGGTGATCCTGTGTTCGCCGGCCCATTCGAAGCCCGGTTTGCCCACTCCGACGCCGTAGCGTCGGGCTTCGCCACTTCCGGTAACGAGGTACAGGAAGCGATTGTTGGTATCGATCACGATCGTGCCGGGCTTTTCCTTGGTCCCATAGGCCACCATCTGCGGCAGGAACTGCGGGTCCAATTTCGTCTTCACCGGCTTTTGCGCGCGCGGGGCGGCGGCAACGGGTTGCACGAGCGCGGCGTTCGGCCGGCGTTTCACCTGACGCCGCTCAAGCGGTTTTCGGGTGGCGGCCGGCGCCTGGGGCCGGTAGACGACGGGGCGCACCCGTTCGCCGGTCAGTTGCATCACCCAGGGGGCTGTCAGATCCGGGCTGACGATGACCGGCGGACGATTTTGATAACGATCCTGCGCGCCGGCGCTGAAGGGGAGCATGCAGAGGCAGGACGTGGCAAGCAAAAGGAATTTCTTCATAATCGGACGGACTCGCTACATTGCGCCGGAATTTAAGCCGGGGTTCGGAGCCGAGATGGTCGCATCCGCCCGCCACCGAAAGGTAAACGGCCGTTCGCTAAAAGGCCGCCGACCCGAGAAAGCTTTGGGTAGGGTTATTTGCGGCTTTATGAATCTGGTTTGCAAATGGTAAATGGAACAAAAGGGAAACGAGAGTGAGGTCTGGCTGATGCCGGAAAAAGGTTTGACAGTGGGCGAAGACGGGCTCCTCCGCTGCGCATGGCACGGCAATCTCGAAGACTATCGCCGCTACCACGACGAGGAGTGGGGCCGGCCCGTGGCGGACGACCGCCGGCTGTTCGAGAAAATCTGCCTCGAAGGCTTCCAATCCGGCCTGTCCTGGTTGACGATCCTGAGGAAGCGGGAAGCGTTCCGCGCCGCCTTTGGCGGCTTCGACTTCGACGCGATTGCCGAATATGGCGAGGCCGAGGTGGAGCGTTGCCTTGCCGATCCCGGCATTGTCCGCCATCGCGGCAAGATCGTATCGACCATCAACAATGCCCGGCGGGCGAAGGAACTGCGCGATGAATTCGGATCGCTTGCCGCCTATTTCTGGTCGCAGGAACCTGGCGGAGGAGAGCGTCCAGGGATCATGGAGTACGATACGCTGAGAGCCAATCCGACGTCGCCGACCTCGGTCAGGATTTCGAAGGATCTGAAAAGACGCGGCTGGACCTTCGTCGGGCCGACGACCGTCTATGCCTTCATGCAGGCAATGGGACTCGTCAACGACCACCTCGAAGGCTGCTTCTGCCGTGCCGGTATCGAAGAGATGCGGCGCCAATTCATCCGACCGGGAGCGTAGGCCGGACAAGGACGATGCCGCCCCTCCCGTTTCCAGTGCGAGAGGGGCGGTCCTTGTCAGCCGCCGTTCCTGGCGAGCCATTCTTTCATCATCTCGATCTCGGCTTCCTGTGCCTTGATGACATCTTCCGCGAGCTTGCGGATCGCTTCGTCCTTTCCGTGTTCGAGCTCGACCTTCGCCATGTCTATCGCTCCCTGGTGGTGGGCGATCATGCCGCGCACGAAGTCGACGTCCGCATTACCGGTAAAGACGATATCCATGTCTTTGTGCATTCTCGCGTTCGCCTCGGCGAAGGCTTTGCTCGACGGCGCGGCCTCCGCCTTCGTCGAGTCCTGGTGCATATCATGGCCGGCTTCTTGGGCGAGCACCGGGAAGGCGACGACCGCTGCCAGCATCAAAGCAAGTACATTCCTTTTCAAGGACATGTTGGTACCTTTCCATCTTCAAAAAGCACAAGGGAGTGCCGCCACGCTCAAGAACGCATTCGCGTTGGCGGCTTGCATTCGGCAGCCAGGTGGAATCACCTGACGCCGCCCGAATGCGGCAAAACAAAGGGATAGAGCGGCGGTGCGAACGCATGTGAGTGCATCCCGCTCTACAGACGGGTGCGTCCTTCAGCACGCACAAAGGACGCTGTAAGTCTTTGAATCAACGCATCGTGCTTTCCGAAAATCGGAACCGATTTTCGGGCCGATGCTAGACGGAAAGGCTTATCTTGGGCGGTGGAGAACGGGGTTTGATAATGTGGGCAGGAAGTGCCGCCTGGCGCCCCGGCGAGAGGCGTGTCGAGTGGCCCTTCCATCGCGAGAGCTTATGCTGCGTTGCTCCGATTGCGAGACAGGCGGCACAGAGAGCCGGGTGGTCCGGCCTTGCCGGATGCGAGCAATCCCGGTCATGCCCGCAAACCGCAGCGTGGTCCGCCGAGGCGTGGGCGCTGCCGGCCGCGCCGCCATTATGATGCAAGTGCACCGCGTTGACTGCGAGTTCGTGCGCCTGCGCGACTGCCGCAAGGCCGCCGGTAAGCGGCGCGGAGAGAAGCAGAAGGATGACGGCAAGCGAGCGTAACATGCCCGCAAGATAGGAGGAACGATCCCGGACGAGAAGGGGGCGCTAGCATTTTTGCAGTCAGGTGGGATCACCTGACGTCGCAGAAATGCGGCAGGAACAAAAGATTATAGCGGCGGTGCGAACGCATGTGGGCGCGTCCCGCAGCTAAATGGTCGCGACATCGTGGTCACGGGCCTTCAGGCGCAAAGCGTGGGAACCGCGAAAATCCCCTGCAAGGTGCCTTCGCGGCCGTCGTCGGCGAGGGTGGACTTGCCGATACAGAAAACTTGCGCTGAGCCTCCCCCTGACCTGGAAACGATCGCTGAAAAGCAGAAAGACGAGGAGTTCGCGGTCGCCTTTTCCAGAATATTCAGGATCGTCGCACGATCGTCTTTGTCATAGGCCCGCACGAGATCGACAATGCCGCAAGTTTTGTGCCGCAGGCCGAGGAGAGTGGAAATTTCCGGGCCGAGGACGAAGGTGCCGCTGCCGACGTCGCAACGCCAAGGTTCGGTCAGGTAACCGGCTCTCTTCACATACCGGGTCCAGGCCTCATGGGAACCCGTGGTCAGTGGCCTTATGGCTCCCGCGCCGGGCGCCATGAGTTTCAGCATATCGCCTCTCCGTCGCTTCCCTGGTATAACTTGACTGCGAAAATCGTTTTTATCCAATGCATTTTGCTGGACTTAACTTATAAGCGAGCAGGTAGAGAATTACAATCTCGGTTTCCCTGTACCTGCTAACGAGACAGAGAGGGCGACGACCTCACGTAAGCACGTCCTGCATGCCAAGGCCATTGTCGTTGCCGCCCTTGCCGCCCTTGACATGATCCGGTAGGGAAGGCACCGACCTAGCTTTGAGTAGCCGGAATGCCTTCCATGAACGAGAAAACCAAGAAACCGCAGAAGCTCAAGGCGCGCCTGCCGCGCGGCTTCGTCGACCGTTCGGCAGCGGATATCCGCGCTGTCGACGAGATGATCACGAAAATCCGCGAGGTCTATGAGCGCTACGGCTTCGACCCGTTGGAAACGCCGCTGTTCGAGTATACCGATGCACTTGGCAAGTTCCTTCCCGACAGCGATCGTCCGAACGAGGGTGTCTTCTCGCTGACGGACGACGACGAGCAATGGATGAGCCTGCGTTACGACCTGACGGCGCCGCTTGCCCGTCACGTGGCGGAGAATTTCAACGAGATCCAGCTTCCCTACCGGACCTATCGCGCCGGCTACGTGTTCCGCAACGAAAAGCCGGGGCCGGGCCGCTTCCGCCAGTTCATGCAGTTCGATGCCGACACGGTCGGTGCCGCCGGCGTCCAGGCTGATGCCGAGATGTGCATGATGATGGCCGACACCATGGAGGCGCTCGGCGTCAAGCGCGGCGACTACGTGATCCGGGTGAACAACCGAAAGGTGCTGGACGGCGTGCTGGAGGCGATCGGTCTTGGGGGCGAGGAACACACGAACAGGCGGCTGACCGTGCTCCGCGCCATTGACAAGCTCGACAAATTCGGTCCCGAGGGCGTGCGGCTGCTTCTGGGCGAGGGGCGCAAGGACGAGAGCGGCGACTTTACCAAGGGCGCCGGCCTCAATGAAGAGCAGATCCGCAAGATCCTGTTCTTCGTAGGCATCACTGATTACGCGAAGAGCGCCGGTGAACTGGCCGAGTTGGTGGCCGGTACTGCGAAAGGCAGGGAGGGCGTCGAGGAGCTCAACACCATTCGCAGCCTCGTGCTCAGCGCCGGTTACGAGGCGGATCGCATCAAGATCGACCCGTCGGTGGTACGCGGCCTGGAATATTACACCGGACCTGTGTTCGAGGCCGAACTGCAATTTGCCGTCACCAACGAGAAGGGCGAGGAAGTCGTCTTCGGCTCCGTCGGCGGCGGCGGCCGCTACGATGGGCTGGTCTCCCGATTCATGGGCCAGCCGGTGCCGGCGACGGGCTTCTCGATCGGCGTGTCGCGCCTGATGACGGCGCTCAAGAATCTCGGCAAGCTCGGCCTCGAGGAGGTGATCGCGCCGGTCGTCGTCTGCGTGATGGATCGCGACCTCGACAGCATGGGCCGCTACCAACGCTTCGTGCAGGAACTGCGCCATGCCGGCATCCGCGCCGAAATGTACCAGGGAAACAAGAAGCATTTCGGCGACCAGCTCAAATATGCCGATCGCCGCGGTTCGCCCATCGCTGTCATCCAGGGCGGCGACGAGCGCGCCTCCGGCACCGTGCAGATCAAGGACCTGATCGAGGGCAAGCGCCTCTCTGGCGAAATTGAGGACAATGTCGCCTGGCGCGAG
>JAPSJG010000044.1 GCA_031178305.1 Sinorhizobium sp. | reverse complement strand
TGATGACCAGAACGCACGATGATCCGACCATCGATAACCGATGGAGATTTGACATGCTCAACCGTGCAAACCGCTCGATTCTCAACAAGGCATTTCTTGCGGACGGCGTCTTCTCATTGACTGCCGGTACAGTACTGATTGTCGACGCGCAGCCCCTCGCGGCGCTGGCGGGCACGGCAATCTCCCCGTCCGTCATGTCGGCCCTCGGCATGGGGCTGCTGCTCTGGGGCGCCTTCCACCTCATCTCCGCGCGAAAGGGAGGGCCGAACATTGCCGCAGCCCGGATCAGCATCGGTGGCGACATTCTCTGGCAGATCGGCAGCGTGACCATTCTCGCCCTCGCCTACGGTTCGCTTTCGGCGATCGGCCTTGGCTTGATCATCACTGGCATGATCGGTGTCGCCGACTTCCTCTTCTTCAAGGTGAGGGGCGTAGGGCAAGCCCACCTCAACGCGGCCGCTTGATCACTTGAGAGGTGATTGCCCGCCCCATGGCGGGCAGTGTCGCCAACCGCCTCAGACCGATTCCCAGCCGTCCTTCTCGCTGGCGCGATAGATCGCGTCGATGAACCTCTGGTTGAGGCGCGAGCTTTCAAGCGTCACCACCTCCTCCGGCTCGCCCCTGGCCGCCCGCGCGAAGGCTTCCGCCTCGAGCCTGTACTGGCGCGCATCCTGGAAGCGGAAAAGCTGGGATTGGCCGTGGTTTTGATTGGTGAGTTCCACCTCCTCGCGACCGTAGCGATCGGCATTGAAGGGCGATTTCACCTCGATATAGCCCTTGTCTCCGTGGAAGACCATGACCTGGCGGGCGGCGAGCTGCGTCGAGATGTAGAAGCTCAGCTCGAAATCGCCGAAGTCGGCGCGCACGCTCGAATAAATATCGGTGCCGAAATCCGGATCCCGCTCCGTATTGGCCTGGACGCGCAGAGGCTCCTTGCCGGTCGAAAAACGGGTGGTGATTGCCGGATAGACGCCGATGTCCGGCAAGCCGCCGCCGCCGAGCGCCGGGATGTTGCGCATGTTGCCGGGGTCGCGATTATAGTAGGTGAAGGCTCCTTGAACGTGCCTGAGCCTGCCGATCGCACCCTCGGCGATGAGGGAGCGCACCTTCCGCCAAACGGGGCTGTAGGTCACCATATAGGCTTCCGAAATCAGCACCCCGTTACGGTTGCGCGCGGCGATTACCGCATCGATTTCCTCCGCCCTCAGGGCCAGCGGCTTCTCGCAAAGCACATGCTTGCCGGCATCGGCGGCTTTGATCGCCCACTCCACGTGCTGCGAGGTCGGCAGCGGAATATAGACGGCGTCGATGGTATCGGAGGCGAGCATCTCCTCATAGGAGCCAAAGGCGTGCGGCACCGAGAAGCGGTCGGCCATGGCCCTCCCCTTGGCGAGATCGCGACTGGCGATTGCCGTGACGACGCAGTTTTCCGCGTCCTGAATGGCAGGCACTACGAGTTCGCGGCCGATCTTCGCCGTCGACAGGATTCCAAAGCGCAGCATGGGGCAGACTCCTTCTCGGGCGGATGAAAGAGGGCCGCTATGCGGTTCCCCCCGCCTCTTTTGATGGGATCGCGCCGAGACTATCGCCGAGGTCCATGCGTCGCAAGCGGGAAGCGGGCGATAAAACAGCGACCGGCCGGGTGTCATTCTTCCGGGACCGGCCTATGTTTTTCCGGCAACCTCCCGATCGCAACGCTTCTTTCCTCACGTGGAGCGAGACCATGGAAATGCGCAGACTTGGCCGCACCGGCCTTTCTATCGCCCCGCTCGTCTTCGGCGGCAATGTCTTCGGCTGGACGGCGGATGAGAAAACATCCTTCACGCTGCTCGACGCCTTTTTCGATGCGGGCTTCAACACCGTCGACACGGCCGACGCCTATTCTACCTGGGTACCCGGCAACAGAGGCGGCGAATCCGAGACGATCATCGGCAAATGGCTGAAGCGATCCGGACGATCGCGCGACAGCGCGATTATCATCACCAAGGTCGGCTCGGAACTCGGCCAAGGGCGCAAGGGACTTTCGCGCCGGTGGATCATGCAGGCCGTGGAGGATTCGCTTTCGCGCCTGCAGACCGACTATATCGATATTTACCTGTCGCACTGGCCGGATCCGGACACGCCCTGCGAGGAAACGCTTGCCGCCTACGACACACTGCTTGCCCAGGGCAAGATCCGCGCCGCCGGCGCCTCGAACCTCGATGCCACGCAATTGCGCGAGGCGCTTGACGTTTCAGCTGCCAAGGGCCTGCCGCGCTACTCAACGCTTCAGCCCGAATACAATCTCTACGATCGCGCATCCTTCGAAGGCAACTTGCGCGATCTCTGCATCGGCGAAGACATCGGCGTCATCAGTTATTTCGGTCTCGCGCGAGGCTTTCTTTCCGGAAAGTACCGCTCGCACAAGGATCTCGAAGGTTCCGCCCGCGGCGGCGGGGTCGAGAAGTATCTGGACGGCCGGGGCATGCGCATCCTCGGCGTCCTGGACGAGATCGCCGAGGAGTCCGGTGCGAAACAGGCCGAAATCGCGCTTGCCTGGATCATGGCCCGTGAGGGCGTGACCGCGCCGATCGCCAGCGCCACGAACCTCGAGCAACTTGCGAGCCTGATCAGATCAGCCGAACTCGTGCTCTCGGGCGAGGCGATCGGCAGATTGGACAACGTGAGTGGTTAGCGGAAGCGCACGCGGGCGAGAAGACCCCTCCCCACAAGGGTACCACAAGGGGGGGAGGGGCTTATTGCCGCCCCGCCGTCTTTCATTTCTCAAAAGTACCGCGAGATCGGATGTTTGCGGATGGCATCTGGCGAGCGGCAAGTGCCAACCCTCCCCTTGTGGGGAGGGGGTAAAACGCGTCACAACCTCACCGCCAAAGCCAGTTCCGGGAACCCCGGATAAAAATCCGCATGGCTGCCCTCGTGATTGGCCATGCCCGGCTTCGTCAACAGGCCGCGCGGTTCAGCATAGCTGCGGATCGTTCGACGCGGCCTCTCGTGCCATTGGATATTGAAAGCCCAGAGCTTCGGGAAGAAGCAGAGCGAGGCATAGGGCAGATGATCGTGAATCCACCAGGCAAGGCTTTGCCAGCCGCCTGCCTGGCGCTCCCGATCCCAGACCCAGGGAATGACGATGCAGGCCGTCGCGCCGATTGAGCCGTCCGCGTCGCGCATATCCCAGATATGGTCGGCGGCGGTTGCGGCGTTGGTGGAGCAGTTGAGCCTGTTGGCATTGCCGAAGGCGTTGACGGCGCGGTTGCGGTAAGCGGAGCGGATATGTAGCCGGCCGAAGGTCGCCTGCAGCGGCTCCAGCAGTCCCTCGCAGAGTCTGCGACCCGCTTCGATGGCGAGCTCCGGATCGTCCGGGATGTTGGCAATCCCATAGAATTCGGCAATCTCCGAATGAAGGAAATCACGCAGGAAGAAGTTTTCGGACAGACGGACGCGGCCGAGATCCTCCAGTGATTTCATCGATCCGGGTCTTTTCATCTTTCCTCCCTCATGTCGTTGCTGGAGCGGGATGGGCTCGGCTTCATTCGCGCGACCGCGACCGCGGGTGAACGCCGCTCCTCTCGGTCAATCATGCGGCCGGCAGTTCGACCACCCGTTTCCTGCGCAATTCGCGTCAAAGGTCCCCGGAAGAGAGCTTCCCTGACGCTCGCACGAGGCGCTTTTAGAGCGGGCTGCGCTCACATGCGTACGCACTATCCCTCTGTTTTTGCCACATCTTTGTACGGTCAGCTGATTCCACCTGACTGCAAATGCTCGAGGCGACGAGTATCGCAATTCGATTGCAATACCCTAACTATAGAGCGTCGAACATGCGTCCGCTTCGTGGAGAGGTGTGGACTTTCACGCTCTCCCGCAGGAAATGGAGGGATCAGGAATGTCCGAAGAGCAGGCCATCCGCGCGGTTGTCCACCTCTATGTCGACGGCATGGCCTTCGCCAATGAGGGGGCGTTGCGCAAGGCCTTTCACCCGAACGCCTCGATCGTCGGCAATTTAGAAGATTCCATCGAATGGCTGACGCGCGACGCCTTCATCGCCGCCGTCGTGAAGGAGGGGCCGGCGCCGCCGGACACACAGCCGTTCATGGAGGTGGAGATGATCCAGGTTACCGGCGACGCGGCGAGCGTGAAAGTGGTCGATGAATTCGCAGGTTCACGCTACACGGACTATCTGTCCTTGTTGAAGGTCGATGGCCGGTGGCTGATCGTGAATAAGGTCTGGCATCGGCATACGTGATTTAAGCAGGTAAGGTTTTACAGCAGCGAACGCCAGACATCCTGGTGGCTACCCCTCCCCAACCCTTCCCACAAGGGGGAGGGAGGGGTTGGGGAGGGGCTTTCTCGACGCGCCGCCGGAGACGCCAACGACCTCGTCAATTCACGCCCGCAGCACGCCGCCTGTGCTCTTTGCAACGTTGGCGACGATGCGGGAGGTTAGCGCCTCGAAATCCTCGTCGGTCAGCGTGCGTTCGACCGGCTGGATCGTCACTTCGATCGCCACCGACTTCTTGCCCTCGCCGACGGATGCTCCTTCGAAGACGTCGAAGACGTTGACAGCTGTCACCAGCTTGCGGTCGGCGCCGGATGCGGCGCGGACGATCACGGCCGCTTCCACCTCCCTGTCGACGACGAAGGCGAAGTCGCGCTTCACCGCCTGGAAGGGCGAAAGCTCCAGTGCCGGCTTCGTGCGCGTCGCCCTTTTCTTCGGCTCCGGCATGGCATCGATAAAAATCTCGAAACCGCAGAGCGGACCTGAGACATCGAGGGCGTCGAGCGTCTTCGGATGGAATTCGCCGAAGGCGCCGAGCACGGTCTTGGGCCCGAGCTTGATCGTGCCGGAGCGGCCGGGATGATACCAGGCCGGACCGCCGGCTTCGAACTGGACATTGGGCGTCGGCACGCCGCAGGCCTCGAGCACGGCGATGGCGTCCGCCTTCGCATCGAAGACGTCGACCGGCTTGCCGCCGCCTTTCGCCGCATTCGACCAGAGCCGGCCGGCGCCGTTCAGCGATGCGGTGCCGCGGCGGATGCCGCCGGCGACGCGGCGCTGGGTCTCGGGCGTATCGCCCTCATAGGTGCCGGAGACCTCAAAGATCGCGACATCGCCAAAGCCCTTGTCGGCATTGCGCTGCGCCGCGGTGAGCAACCCCGGCAGCAGCGAGGGCCGCATGTCGGACATGTCGGCGGCAATCGGGTTGGCGAGCTTCAGCGCCGGCTGGCCGCCGCCGAAGAGCTTCGCCTGCTCTTCCGCGATGAATGACCAGGTGACGGCCTCGAGCATGCCGCGGCTTGCGAGCGCGCGCTTGGCCTGCCGGGTGCGGATTTGCAGCGTCGTCAACATCTTGCCATTGACAGCGTTGTGGCTCGCAAGCGGCTCGGCGACGATGTTGTCGACGCCATGGATGCGCATGACTTCCTCGACGAGGTCCGCCTTGCCGTCAATGTCCGGCCGCCAGGAGGGCACCGCGATGCTGAGGCGCTCGCGCGAGCCCTCGACGCCGAAACCGAGCTTTTTCAGGATCGAGACGCTCTCCTCGAAAGAAATTTCGAGACCTGTCAGGCGCTTCACTTCCGAGACCGGAAAATCGACGACCTTGGGCTTGTGGCCCTCATAACCGGCGACATCCAGCTTCGCCGCGGTGCCGCCGCAGAGCTCCAGCACCAGTTCAGTTGCCCGTTCGATGCCCGGAACCATGTATTCCGGATCGACGCCGCGCTCGAAGCGATAGCGCGCATCGGTAATGATGTTGAGCGTACGGCCGGTCTTGGCGATATTCATCGGATCCCAGAGCGCCGCTTCGATCAGCACGTCGGTGGTGTTTTCGTCGCAGCCGGAATGTTCGCCACCCATGATGCCGCCGATCGATTCAACACCGTCCTCGCCGGCGATCACCACATTGGCCGGCGAGAGCGTATATTCGCGGGTATCGAGCGCAAGCACCTTCTCCCCTTCCTTCGCCCGTCGGACCGTCAGGTTGCCGGTGACCTTGGCCGCGTCGAAGACGTGCAGCGGACGGCCCTGGTCGAAGGTCAAGTAGTTGGTGATATCGACGAGCGCGTTGATCGGCCTCAGCCCGATCGCGGTCAGTCTTTGGCGCATCCAGGCCGGGCTGGGGCCGTTGCTGACGCCGCGCACGAGGCGGAGCGCGAAGCCGGGGCAAAGATGCCTGTCCTCGCCAAGATCGAGCCGGACCTTCACCGGCGTTTCGCCTTCGACCGGGAAGGACGGCGCCGGCCTGGTCTTCAGGGTGCCGAGCCCGGAGGCGGCGAGGTCGCGGGCGATGCCGTGAATACTAGTGCAATCCGGCCGGTTCGGCGTCAGGTTGATTTCGATGACCGGATCGTCGAGGCCGGCATAGGCGGCATAGCTCGTACCGACCGGCGCATCCTCGGGCAGATCGATGATGCCGGTGTGATCGTCGGAGATTTCAAGCTCCTTTTCCGAGCACATCATGCCACGGCTTTCGACGCCGCGAATATTGCCGACTGAAAGCGTCACGCCGATGCCGGGCACATAGGTGCCAGGGGCGGCGAAGGCGCCGACGAGGCCCTTGCGGGCGTTCGGGGCGCCGCAGACGACCTGCACCGGCTCGCCGGAGCCCGTATCGACACTCAGCACCTTCAGCTTGTCGGCGTTCGGGTGCGGCTCGGCGAAGACGACCTTGGCGATGACGAATGGCTTGAAGGCAGCCTTGTCGTCGACATCCTCGACTTCCAGCCCGATCATCGTCAGGCGGGCGCAGATTTCCTCGAGCGAGGCGTCGGTTTCCAGATGGTCCTTCAGCCAGGAAAGCGTGAACTTCATGATTACACCTGTGTCCTCAAAATACTTGCTCGGGCGGTCACGACGACAGGCCGCCGAAAAGCGTCGGCATGTCGAGCGGGCGGAAGCCGTAATGGGTCATCCAGCGGACATCGGCGTTGAAGAAGTCGCGCAGGTCCGGCATGCCGTATTTCAGCATGGCGATGCGGTCGAGGCCCATGCCCCAGGCAAAGCCCTGGTATTCGTCAGGATCGAGGCCGCCGGCCTTCAGCACGTTCGGATGCACCATGCCGCAGCCGAGGATCTCCATCCAGTCCTTGCCTTCGCCGAACTTGACGATCGGGCCGGAGCGGTCGCACTGGATGTCGACCTCGAAGGATGGCTCGGTGAAGGGGAAGAAGGACGGCCGGAAGCGCATCGTCACCTGATCCACTTCGAAGAAGGCCTTGCAGAACTCCTCGAGCACCCAGCGCATATTGGCGACATTCGCCGTCCTGTCGATCACCAGCCCTTCGACCTGGTGGAACATCGGCGAGTGGGTGGCGTCCGAATCCTGGCGATAGGTCTTGCCGGGAATGATGATGCGGATCGGCGGCTTCTGAGCCTCCATCGTGCGCACCTGCACCGGCGAGGTGTGCGTGCGCAGCACCTTGCGCTCGCCCTTTTCGTCCGGCTGGAAGAAGAAGGTGTCGTGCATCTCGCGCGCCGGATGGCCTTCCGGAAAGTTCAGCGCGGTGAAGTTATAATAATCCGTCTCGATGTCCGGCCCCTCGGCGATCGAGAAGCCCATATCGCCGAAAATCGCGGTGATCTCGTCGACGATCTGGCTGATCGGGTGGATGCGGCCGCGCTCGGCCGGCGAAGAGCGGACCGGAAGGCTGATATCCACTCTCTCGCGCGCCAGCCGCTCGGCAATGGCCGCGTCCTTCAGCGCCGCCTTGCGGGCGGAGATCGCTTCAGTCACCGTGTTCTTCAGCGCATTGATGCGAGCACCGCGCGTCTGGCGCTCCTCGGGGCTCATTGTACCGAGCGTCTTCAGGAGTTCCGAGATCGAGCCCTTCTTGCCGAGCGCACCGAGGCGCACCGCCTCGATCGCCCCCTCGTCGGAGGCGGCATCGATTTCCGCCAGCAAGGTTCGTTCCAATGTTTCCAGTTCGCTCATTCTGTCCTGCCTCGATGCGGGAATAATTTGCTATATCGGTTCGATTATTCAGCGGTATGATCGCGGGCGAAGCCGAATAAGAAAAACCCGCGCCAGCCCTGCCAGCGCGGGTTTCCCAACAATTTCAGAAACGGTCTTGGGAAAACGCTGGCTTAACGGACAGCGCTTTCAAACTCGTTTGCCGTGCCGGCTTCCTTGAGATAGGCGAGCGCCTTCTTGGCAGCTTCGACCAGTGCCGTGAATGCCGCCGTCTCATGGATTGCCATGTCGGAGAGGACCTTGCGGTCGATCTCGATGCCGGCCTTGTTGAGACCGTCGATGAAGCGGCCATAGGTGAGGCCGTGCTCGCGGACGGCAGCGTTGATGCGCTGGATCCAGAGGGCGCGGAAATTGCGCTTGTTAACCTTGCGGTCGCGATAGGCGTACTGCTTGGAACGGTCGACCGCTGCCTTGGCGGCGCGAATCGTGTTCTTGCGGCGGCCGTAGAAACCCTTGGCGGCCTTCAGCGTCTTCTTGTGCTTGGCGTGGGCGGTTACGCCGCGTTTTACACGTGCCATGTCATGATCTCCTTAGTATCCAATATGCGCGACGTCTCAGAGACCGTTCGGCAGGTAGTTCTTGATGACCTTCTTGCCATCGGCTTCGGCGAGAACCATGGTTCCGCGCGCGTCGCGAATGAACTTGTTGGTACGCTTGATCATGCCATGGCGCTTGCCGGCGGCCTGCGCCTTCACCTTGCCCGAGGCGGTGACTTTGAACCGCTTCTTGGCAGACGATTTCGTCTTCATCTTGGGCATTTTGCTACTCCATTGTTCTTGATATGCGAAACCGCTGACGAGGCTTGGTTTCCAGCGTTAAGAACGGCCACGGCATGCCCTGCCGGACCGTTCGGACGGGGGCTTATAACCGGCCGTTCTGAAAAACGCAACCCGGCAACAAAGAAGCCGGGCATTGAGGGCGCCTCTGATCAAATCCATGCGTCGGGGCCATGTGGCGAAGCCCTGCAATGGCGCATATTAAAAAGCCGCCCGGAGGCGGCTTTTCGTCTAACATCGCTCGTAGATCGCCATGATTTTAGGTCGGATCGACCTAAAATCATCAAACGTGATCAATTCTAGGAAATTAGCGCGGGATGCGGGCGGAAAACCGCGCACACCTTTCCTCATCCCGCGCTAGTGACGCAAATTACTTCGGCGCAAGCACCATCATCATCTGGCGGCCTTCGAGCTTCGGCTCGGCTTCGACCTTGGCGATAGCCTGCGTATCGTCCTTGACCTGCATCAGAAGCTTCATGCCGAGTTCCTGGTGGGCCATTTCACGGCCGCGGAACTTCAGCGTCACCTTGACCTTGTCGCCTTCCTCGAAAAAGCGGTTCATCGCCTTCATCTTCACCTCGTAATCGTGGGTGTCGATGTTCGGGCGCATTTTAATTTCCTTGATCTCGACGATCTTCTGCTTCTTGCGCGCCTCGGCCGCCTTCTTCTGGTTGGCGTATTTCAGCTTGCCAAGATCGAGAATCTTGCACACCGGCGGATCGGAATTCGGTGCGATCTCCACCAGATCGAGACCGGCCTCGTCCGCCATGCGGAGTGCCTGGTCGATCGGTATGATGCCCGTGTTCTGGCCCTCGGCATCGATAAGCTGAACCCGGGGGACCCGGATTTCCTTGTTTGCGCGCGGCCCCTCTTTAACCGGGGCGTCCGCTTTGAACGGTCTGCGAATGGTCGTACTCTCCTCGAGCTGTTTACGTACAATGGTCCAATCAAACGATCAGCGCGATTTCAAACGATGCGCTTGAAACAGTCACTGACGGCAATGTGTGAATTGCGGCTCGAGAGTCAATAGCATGGCCCGCAAGGAAAATCACCATCTGTCGAAGCATTGACGAATCTGTTTTAGAGGAAAATCCATCCGAAAGGATACCATTAGGGGAACATGGGATGTCCGCGACGCCGACCGAAACCGAAATCACCCGGATCGAAGTGGGCAGGGGCGGGTCCGCGCGCAGCATCGCCTTGCGCATCTTCCACGCCGGGCCCGCCTCCAAGCTGCCTGCCCTCGTGTGGCTCGGCGGCTATCGCTCCGACATGACCGGCACCAAGGCGATCGAGGTCGAGCGCCATGCGCAGGCGATCGGAACCGACTGCATACGCTTCGATTACTCCGGCCATGGCTCCTCCGGCGGCGACTTCAGGGACGGCACGATTTCGCGCTGGCTCGAGGAAAGCCTTGCGGTCGTCGATCACGCTGCCAGAGGACGCATGATCCTCATCGGCTCCTCCATGGGAGCCTGGGTCGCGCTTCGCCTCATCGAGGAATTAAGGGCCCGGGGCGAAGGCGAGCGCGCTGCCGGGCTCGTGCTGATCGCGCCGGCCCCGGACTTCACCGCCGAACTGATCGAACCCAACCTCACCGAAAGCGAAAAGGCGTCGCTATCCGAGCGCGGCTATTTCGAGGAGCCGTCTGAATACAGTCCCGAACCCAACATCTTCACCCGCGCCCTAATCGAGGACGGCCGGCAGAACCGGGTGATGAAAGGCCCGATCGAAACGGGCTGCCCGGTCCACATTCTCCAGGGCATGCGCGATTCCGACGTCCCGTATGCGCATGCCCTGAAGCTGATGGAGCACATGCCCTCGGACGATGTCGTTATGACGCTCATCCGCGATGGCGACCACCGGTTGTCGCGAGAGGAAGACATTGCCAGATTGAGACAGGCCATCGACGGCCTCATTGCCAAGGCCTGACCGCCTCCGGGGTCCCATCTCGTTTTTCCACAGGCCGCGCCACAAGCCCTGCGGTGCAAGGCTTTCTATTGTTCATTGGTATAGGTTTTTAACCATAAAGGTCAATGCGCCAATCTGTCGATTGACTCGGGCGACCTGCGCATATTAACGTTTTGTTAAGGATTAGAGCAGCGCCAGGGGAAACCTTCAAAAGCTGTCATCAACGTAGGCTTGCGCGGCTGGGGCCCGGCGGGAAGAGGCCTCTCCGCGTTGCAGGGGATTTGTATGACATTTTGGACCGGGGTTAAGGCAAGCGTCGCGGGATTCTGCGCGATTTTCATCTCAGCAAATGTGGCAGTTCCGGCTCAGACGGGCGCCGCTCCGTGGATGCAGACCGGCTCGGCGACGGCGCAGCCGATCGGGCATTACCAGTTCTGCCAGGACCACAAGGGCGAATGCGGCGTCCGATCGCGAGCGACCGTGGCGCCGCGCGTCACAGCACGCGGTTGGGCGATCATCCGCCAGGTGAATGCCGCCGTCAACCGTGAGGTCACGCCGGTTACCGATCAGCAACTCTTCGGCAGGGAAGAGGTCTGGTCCTACCCGAATGGACGGGGCGACTGCGAGGATTTCGCGCTCGAAAAGCGTCGGCGCCTGATGCAGAAGGGCTTTTCGGCCGGCGACCTCCTGATGACCGTCGTGCGCAAGCCGGATGGCGAGGGCCATGCCGTGTTGACCGTGCGCACCGCCCAAGGCGACTTCATCCTCGACAATCTCGACCCTGGCGTGAAGCTTTGGACGCATACCTCGTATCGCTTCCTCAAGCGCCAGGCCACGAACCATAGCGGCCATTGGGTCACGATCGACAACAGCGCGGAAGTGCTCGTCGGTTCCGTCGGACAGTAGCAATCAGACAAAGCGGAATTCGAGAAAGGGCCGGTTTTCGGCCCTTTTTCATGCCAGCACGTTCATGGCGTGTACCGCTGACGATGTGCGGTGCATGGGCGGGATGCGCTCACAGACGTTCGCGCCGCCGCTCTATGCCTTTGTTTCTGTCGCATTTGTGCGACGTCAGTGATTCCACCTGACTACAAGATGCGCTAAGCAGTTCGGCTCACTCAGGTCGGCAGATCGAGCGCCTTTTCCTTCTCGATATAGGCACGCTGTTGATCGGTAATATAGTCGCGCACGATCGGCGCCGCATCGCGCGAACGCGACAGCTGCATGTGGAAGACGAGCTGGCTGCCGGTGCGGAACATCATTTCCGCGCTGATCAGGTAAAACTCCCACATGCGGGCAAAGCGCTCGTCGTACATCGCGACCACCTTGTCGCGGTTGGCTTCGAAGCGCGCGCCCCAATGAGCGAGCGTGGTTGCATAATGCACGCGCAGGAATTCGAGATCCGTCACCCAGAGGCTGTTGCGTTCGACGACCTCGAAGACCTCGGACAGCGCCGGCGAATAGGCGCCGGGGAAGATGTACTTGCGCAGCCAGGGGCTCGCCATTCCGGGCGGGCTCATATGGCCGATCGAATGCAGGACGGCGATCCCGTCATCCGGCATCAGCGCGTTGAGCTTCTTGAAGAACTCATCGTAGTGGTGAACGCCGACATGCTCGAACATGCCGACGGAGACGATACGATCGAACGGCCCCTCCACATCGCGATAGTCCTTGAGCTCGAAATGTACGCGGTGGGCAAGGCCCGCCGCGCGCGCCCGCTCGGAGGCGAGCGCCTGCTGCTCCTTGGAGAGGGTGACGCCGACCACCTCGACATTTTCGAGCGCCGCCAGATAGAGGGCGAGATCGCCCCAGCCGCAGCCGATGTCGAGCACTTTCATGCCCGGCTCAAGGCACAGCTTGGCGGCGAGCAGCCTCAGCTTGTTGCGCTGCGCCGCTTCCAGCGTTTCCTGCGGCTCACGAAAATAGGCGCAGGAATACAGCATGTTCTCGTCGAGGAAGAGCCGGTAGAAGTCATTGCCGAGATCGTAGTGATGGGCGACGTTCTGCTGGGCTTTGCCTTTCGGGTTCGCCTGTTGGCGCTTGCGGAAGCGCATCTTGATCGCCCGCAGGAGCTTCTGGATCGGATAAGAGCCGAGCGACAGGCGGTTGATTGAAAAGAGGGTGAGGAAGTCCCTTAGCGTCGAGCCCTCCTCAAAGCGCATGGTGCCGTCCATGTAGGCCTCGCCGGCGGCGAGTTCGGCGTTGAAGACGAGGC
>JAPSJG010000489.1 GCA_031178305.1 Sinorhizobium sp. | reverse complement strand
CGCCGCAAGGCGTCTGCACGAAGCCGCCGCTATATTCGTTAACGACGATGCGGCCTGCCTCCAGCCCGGCGGCGACACGGTGCACGCGGCCAATATCCCTCGACCAGATGCCTGCGGACAAGCCAAGGTCGGAATCGTTGGCAATACGGATTGCATCCGCCTCATCCTTGAACGGGATCACGCACAGGATCGGTCCGAAGATTTCCTCACGGGCAATTTCCATGTCGTTTCTGACACCGGTATAGACCGTAGGCTCGATGTAGTTGCCGCCCTCGAGTTCGGCACCGACGGCTACTTTGCCGCCAATTGCCGGCGTCAGGCCGTCCCGCGCGGCGATAGCGAAAAAGCTTTTGATCTTTTCGAATTGAGCCTCTGTGGTGATCGGCCCGTTGGAGGCATCGAAATCGGGGCCTAGGCGCAACTGAGCGACGTTTTCGATCAGGTTCTTCACGAAGGCGTCGTGGATGTTCTCTTGGACGAGCAGGCGCGTCCCGGCGGCGCACCACTGCCCGCTGTTCCAGGTGAACGCACGCGTTGAGCCGACCGCCGCGGCTTCGAGATCCGCGTCGTCGAAGACAATGTTGGCGCTCTTGCCGCCAAGCTCCAGCGTCAGGGGAAGGACGCGCTCCGCCGCTATGCGTCCCAACTCCTGGCCGGCTTTGAGGCCGCCCGTGAAGGAGATCTTGCGCACGTCAGGATGCGCGGCCATGGCCGGTCCAATTGCGCTTCCCTTGCCGACGACGACATTTAGGACACCGGCCGGCAGGCCGTGCTTGACGGCGAACTTCGCGAAGGCAACGAGGGAGCCGGAGGTATGCTCCGATGGCTTGGCGACAACCGTATTGCCGGTGGCAAGGGCCGGGGCGATGGCGCGGGCAGCCTGGTGCAGCGGCGCGTTCCAGGGCAGGATGACGCCGATGACGCCGAAGGGATCCCGACGGGTATAGACGTGGTAGTTCGGCCCGACGTTGATGACCTCGCCATCCATGACGTTGACGATGCCACCATAGAACTCGAAATACTGCGCCGTCAGATCGAGCAGCGTCGCCATCTCCCGGCCAGGTTTGCCGGTTTCCTGGCTTTCGATGTCGACAATGTGCTGTCCCTCTTCTCGAAACTTGCGGGCGATATCGACGAGGATGCGCCCCCGTTCGGACGGACGCATGTCGCGCCACGCCGGCAGCGCTGTCGATGCCGACGCGACGGCGAGGTCGACATCCTTGGCGCCGCCATTGGCGACGTCCTTGATTTTTTTTTGGGTCCGGGGATCCAGCTTGTCGGCATAGTGCCCCTCGATCGGCTCGACATCAGCGACGCCGATGAAGCTCAAAGTCCGTTCAACCATTTATCTTCTCCTTGGCCGGAGGCCTTTGTGTTTCCTAGCCGACCGCAGCCGCAGACTGCGGCTCGGCCCATCGATCGCCGACGGCTTTCTTCTTCACCAGTGCATCGATCTCACTCTCCTCGAATCCGACCGATGCGAGGATCGAACGCGTATCCGCGCCGAGTTCGGGGGCTGGCTGATGATCCATGCCGTTCATCTCACGGCTGTTGATCGGAAAACCCGGCATCCGGATCTGCCCCAGTTCCGGGTGGTCGAGTGTCATGATCATGCCATTTGCCTGCAACTGAGGGTGCCGCAGCAGGTCATCGTACGTGGCGACCGGGGCGCAGAGAATGTCCGCTTCCAGGAGTGCTGAAAGCCAATGGTCACGGCTCTCGGTGCTGAAGCGGGCACCAAGAATTTCCCGCATCATGCGCCGGTTGGCGACGCGCTTCGACGAAGTGGCAAAACGTGGATCCGACGCCAGCTCCGGTAGACCGAGGACATCGCAGAGCCTTTCCCAGCGGCCGCCATTGTAAGCGGCAAGCATGAGCCAGCCATCCGCGGCTTCGAAAGCTTCGTTCGGCGCCGAATAGGGTGCGGCGCTTCCGATCTTCTCCGGAACCTTCCCATCGGCAAGAAAGTTGGTCAGCGAGACCTGCTGCAACGCGATGGATGCGCCAAAGAGGCTGACGTCGAGATGGGCACCCAACCCGGTCACCTGCGTCTTGCGCAATTGCGCAAGGATGCCCGTAACTGCCACATAACCGGTAAAGACATCGACGACCGGTGCCTGTACCTTCGCTGGCTCCGCCCCTTCGCTGCCAATGATGCTCATCAGGCCGCTGTCGGCCTGCATGATGCCATCCACGCCCGCACGATCCGCATAGGGACCTTCCTGGCCATAGGCGGAAATGGAGCAATAGATCAGCCGAGGATTGAGCGCCTTCAGCGTTTCATAACCGAGGCCCAGCCTCTGCATGACACCTGGTCGCATGCTTTCCACCAGAACGTCCGCATTTTCCACGAGCCGCCTGGCGATATCCACCGCACCCGCTGCCTTCATGTCAAGGCTGAGGCCGAGCTTGTTCCTGTTGAAGCCGTGAAAGAGAGCGCTGTCTTGCCCGATCCAGGCGGGGCCGAGCTTGCGGCCGAGTTCCCCATCCGGTGGTTCCACCTTGATCACCCGCGCGCCCATGTCAGCCATCAACATGGTGCACGTCGGTCCCGCCCCCACATGGGTGAAATCGATAACCGTGAGATTGTCTAGAGCATCACGCAACATTGTCGTCTCCACGTTCTGGCGCGGCGCCAAACCTCCGCAATCCGGCGATGGCCCTCACGAAGCAGGTTGGGTTCGGCGCCCGATTTCGGTGCCCGCCAACTGCTCGAGTTCCCTCACCACCACAGTCATGTCCTCCGACGCATGCCCGTGCGCATGAGCGAGTTCGTAGAACTGCTTGGCGAGCGCCGAAACTATAAGCGGCGCGCCGGCGGCATCGGCTTCGCTGGCGCAAAGCCGCAGGTCCTTGCGCATGAGTTCCAGGCGGAAGCCGAAGTCGAATCTGCGGTCCAATATCCGGCCCTCCAGAATCTGCTCGGTCACGTAGCTTCGCGCCGTGCTGGCGTTGAGCATCTGCAGGATGACGTCGGAACTGAGCCCAGTCTTAACGCCAAACAGGATCGCTTCCGCGGCAACCACCA
>JAPSJG010000488.1 GCA_031178305.1 Sinorhizobium sp. | reverse complement strand
CCACGCCGTCGAGGAGCCGGCCCGCGTAGCGCTTACCGACCCTGGAGACGGTATCGTCCTCAAGATCGTCGCACCACATCGGCCGGTAGGGCTCGCCCCAGTGGTTCTCTTCCCAGTCGCGATGGTCCCTGCGGCTGATCTCCGGATCATCTGGAATGGTCCAGCCGTCGACGGCGCCGACCTGTGGCACCCACTCGCCCCACTGCTTAAAGAGGAAGGGCACTTGCGCCGCGGCACACTGGTCGCGGAGCGAGCGCGCCCAATACGGATGCATCGGACGGGCGTCGGGGCCGCTCTCGCCGCCGGCTACGACCCAGTCGATCATTGAAGCTATCGGGATGGTGGGATGCACTTTAGTGAACCTGCCGACCTCTCGGTCGATCCAATCTGTCGGGAGTTCCATGCTGATCGCGCGAGCATCGGCCTCGGTCCATCCCGGCTTGCAGCGGCAGTTTCCGCAATGCGGGCATGCCAGCGTCCAGCCGCCGCCATCTTTGTGCTCGCAGGGGTCGGCGTTGTGTAGCCAGAACGGGCGGTTGCACACCTTGCAGGCAACCTCGGCGGTGGCGACCCATCGGCTGATGTCGACCGGCCCGAGCAGCGGTTCGGCGCTGATCCAGCGGACGGCGGCGGGGGTGTCGAGCAGGATCGGGATGCGCTCGTCGGCGCGCTTCTGATCCTCGACCGACACGCCGAGCCAGACGTTTGGGAGTGGTTTGGCAAGGGCTTCGTAGGCGGTCTCATAATGATCCGGCAGATTGCCGCCCCGGACCAGTGCGCCATATCCGGCGATGAAACCCCTTCGCGAGGACATGCCGAGCATGTATTCGCGCATGCGCTCTGGGCGCTTCGTCAGCACCTGGAACGTGTGTTGCGGCGCCAGCGCCATGACCGCGAAAACATGGTCGATCCAGACCTGGTCCACGCCCTCGGCGAACAGGTCGCCATGGGCGCAGACAAAGATCATGCGGGGCTTCGTCCAGCGCAGCGGCTGGTCTAGCCATTGGCGGTTGAGCCGCACCTCCCCGTTCCAAACCGGGCCGGCCTTGGTGTCCTTCGTAAGGCCCTTGCGGCTCGGGTGGTTCTTGAGCCGCGTGCCGGCGAGCTTCATCGCATAGCAATTGGTGCAGCCGGGGGAGACGATGGCGCAGCCCGTGATGGGGTTCCAGGTGGCGTCCGTCCATTCGATCTTGGTGCCGTCAGCCATTGGCCTTCTCCCGGATGATCTTGACCTTGCGGATGGCGCCGTCGGAAACGCCGCGGCGGATGGCGGCGAGCTGGCGCGCGTGTTTGGCGTCGCGCGCGTCGAGATCGAGCGCGGCGATCTCCGGGTCTTCGAAATGGATGCGGAAGGGCAGGAGATCAGGCATCGACCTTCTCCTCGGTGAAGCCGGCGGCTTCGTTGACGCACTCGACAATGAAGAGCGCGATCGCGAGCGCCTCCTCGTCTGGTCGTTCGTTGTTCACGTCGACGGTGAAGACATCGCAGCCGTGGGCATCGAGCACGACGCCGACGTCGTCATCGGAGAGATGCAGCGGCAGCTCGACGTTCTGATCGAGAAAGGAGGTGCGCATGGTCCGGTGGCTGACGGACTGCGCCTTGGCCGATGCGGCGTTGAATGCTTCGATTGCCTCACGGTGAGGGGTGCCGATGCTCATGGTCAGTTTGCTCCCGTGCAGGGCTCAAACTGACCTTTGCCGTCAGCATCCAGGACGAAACGGAAGTGGGTTTCGTTATCGGCCCAAAAGTAAGCAGTAATGTCGTACGTTCCGGGCTTCAGACGTTCGCCGGCCCCAAACTCGATGAGATCCTCGACGTTATCGACCATTGTTTCGACTTCGCCATCAAGACACAGGCAGTTCGCTTTGTCCGGAACTTCTCCATCGTCGATGCTGCCATCGTCGTTCACGTGGATCGTCATCCAGCCGTACCACTCGTGAGCGGCGAAGGGGATAACTTGACCGGGCTCTAGGCGAGTTCGCCAGAACTCCTCATCCTGATCTACCTCATCCTTCGGCATCATGATCCATGTGCCGTCCTCAAGGCGATGAATGAAATCGTTCACGTCCCGCTGCGGATCTGGCAGGACCTCGTCGAGCCAACCCGTTGGCAAATACTTCGTAATCCCGATGTCTTCCTTCTTGGGATCGTAGCTCATGCCCGCGCCTCCAATGCCCTGACGTGCATGGTGATGCGCGGAACGGAGATCGGGCGGATATCGTAACCGCCGGTCTCGCGCGACGCGCGGGTAAAAACGACGGTGCACCGGCCATCTTCATGGATGCCGAGATGCTCGGCGGCGCTCCAGCCCCAGCGGCGCTCGGAGATATAGTCTTGCATGACATACTCGGCGACGCCGAAGGCCAGCGCCAGGCGCGGGATCGTCATGCCGGAAAGATAGCCGGCGCGCACGGCCGGCTCCTTGAGTAGCGCCGTCGAGGTGGAAAGGCCTGATGGCGGAACGGGATTGCGGACGTGGAGTTTGACCGTCATTTCGGTTTCCTTGGGTCAGCGGATGGTCGGAAAGAGGAAGAGATCGAACCAGAGATCCTGCAGCCGCTCTCGGTCGAGGCCGTGCGTCGTGGCGATTTCGAGGAAGGTGCGATCGGGCGTGGCGTAGCAGTCGAGCAGCGCCGAGCGCTCGGCGACGGTGAGATCGTGGCCCCGAAGGGCGGCAACCGGCACGGCGCTGGCGCGCTGGTGGCGCGTTGCGGCATCGTGGCCGACTGGAATCGTGACGAGCTGCGGCATCATACGTTCGCATCCGACGCGAACTGCCATTCCTTGCGGAAGGCCGTGGTCCCGGCCAGCGCGGCGGACATCAGGAACGCGATCGAGAGCGCGAGGATGGCGCAGGCGAGAAAGAAGCGATTGGGGCTGGCTTCGAGCCGCGCCTTTTTATGTCCGATGAAATGCTCAGTCATGGCCAGAGGCTCCAGAGCAGGATCAGGTGAAGGGGAAGAGTGAAGGCGAGGCCGGCGAGCGCGCCGCGCGTGAACCACAGGGGCAGGGGTCCACGGCGACGCGCCCTCTT
>JAPSJG010000487.1 GCA_031178305.1 Sinorhizobium sp. | reverse complement strand
TATAATTCAAACGTGCCCGCCGAGCGGATATCCGCAGCGCGGAGCCCTTGGCGGGGCGAGATGAAGATGGAACGATAGGAGCCCAGCGAACTTGTCGAAACGACCTGATTTCTTCCGCAGCGTGGTGCTGACGGCCGCGGCGGCACTGCTTCTTTCCAACACAGCCCTTGCCGAGACGGCAACGCCGTGGCCGCCCTCGGGACCACCTTCCGTAGCCGATCTTGCCGAGGGAGTCCTCGATGCGGTCGTCAATATCTCGATCTCGCAGAGCGTGAGCGAGCAAGAGGACAATGCGCCGATGCCGCAGGTGCCGGAGGGGTCCCCCCATCAGGAATTCTTCGACGAATTCTTCAAGGGCCAGCGCGGGCCGGGGGCGCGTCCACGCACGGTCAATTCGCTCGGCTCCGGCTTCATCATCGATCCAACTGGCTACATCGTCACCAACAACCATGTCATCCAGGATGCGACTGAGATCGAGGTCAACCTTGCCGACGGCACGACGCTGAAGGCGAAGCAGGTCGGTATCGACGCCAAGACCGATCTTGCACTGCTCAAGGTCGAGCCGAAAAAGCCGCTCAAGGCAGTGAGCCTCGGCGATTCGCGCAGGACCAGGATCGGCGATTGGGTGATGGTCGTCGGCAACCCGTTCGGCCTCGGCATCTCCGTGTCCGTCGGCGTGATTTCGGCGCGCGGCCGCAACATCAATGCCGGCCCCTACGACAATTTCATCCAGACGGATGCCGCAATCAACCGGGGCAATTCCGGCGGACCGCTGTTCAACATGCAGGGCGAAGTGATCGGCATCAATACGGCTATCCTTTCGCAGACCGGCATGTCGGTCGGCATCGGCTTTGCCGTGCCGACGGAACTGGCGGTGAACGTCATCGCTCAGCTTAGGGAATTCGGCGAAACGCGGCGCGGTTGGCTCGGCGTGCGCATCCAGCCGGTGAGCGACGATATCGCCGAAAGCCTCAAGATGGAGCGACCGCATGGGGCCTTGGTCTCCGGCATCATCGACGGCGGGCCGATCAAGAACGGCGAAATCAAGGCGGGCGACATCATCACTCGCTTCGACGGCACGGACATCGTCGAGATCCGCGATCTCATGCGGGCTGTCGGCGAGAGCCCCGTGGGCAAGGCAGTCGACGTCGTGATCATCCGGGGAGGCGAGGAGCAGACGGTCCGCATCACACTCGGCCGGCTCGAGGACGGCGAGCAGCTGGCGAATGTGGGCGCCGGCGAGCAGCCGAATAGTGAGGGCGCGAAGCCGGGCGAGCCGCCAGCCGCGCAACTGCCGGCGAGCGACGTCGTGCTCGGCATGAAACTGGCGCCACTTGACGAAGAACAGCGCAAGTCTTTCGGCATTGCCGAGAACGTCGAGGGCGTGCTCGTGACCGAAGTCAGGCCGAACTCGCCCGCGGCCGAGCGCCTCGTCGAGGCCGGAGACGTGATCGTCGAACTCGGCCAGGAGGCGATGAGCACGCCGGAAGACGTGGCGGCGCGCGTCGAGGCGCTCAAGTCCGACGGCCGGCGCAACGCGCTCTTGATGATCGCCAACAAGAGCGGCGAATTGCGTTTCGTCACGGTGCGGATGGAGTAGACAGCGGCAGGCATTCCGCCCCCAATTTTGAAGAATTGTCGCGCAGCGGCGCGGGAACCTCCCAACACTCCCGTTCTACATCGACCTTTGCGTGCCCGATAGCCGTGCGGCGCCGTGGCAGCGCTTCCACTCCTCGGCGGTAATCGCATAGAGCACGTGGCGTTTCAGATGAATATGCGTGTCGGGCACGCGCGGGTGGTCGAAGTCGCGTGTCGGTTCCGGCCGCATGCCGAGGCGCTGCATAACTGCGGTGGAGCGGGTATTTGCCGGAACGGCGAAGGAGACGATTTCGGAAAGCTTCCTTTCGCCAAAGCCGTAAACGAGAAGGGCGAGGGCCGCCTCGGTGACATAGCCCTTGCCCCAATGGGGCAGGGCGAGCCGCCAGCCGATTTCGATCGTGCCGTCCGGCAGATGCGGTTCGAGATCGGTGTAGGCCAGGCCGCAGAAGCCGATAGGCGCGTCGTTTTCGCGCAGCGCAAGCGCGAAGAAGCCGAAGCCGGTCTTGTCAATGGTTCGGGCGATGCGGTCGAAGAGTGCGTCGGATTTCGCCCGGCTGCGCCGGTGCGGAAAGAACTCCATCACCTTCGGATTGCTGTTGATCGCGGCAAACAGATCCCGGTCGCTGTCGCGCCAATTGCGAATCCGCAGCCGTTCGGTCTCGCAGATGATCACGTCACGAAATCCGTCTTGCGGTAGCCCTGCAAATAGAGAAGTGCGGTGAGGTCGCCGTGATTGATGCGGATCTTCGCCTGCTCGGCGACGACCGGCTTGGCGTGCAGCGCCACGCCGCTGCCGGCAAGCTGCAGCATACCGAGATCATTCGCACCATCGCCGACGGCCATCGCGTCCGCCGTCGAGATGCCGAGCCGTTCGCAGACGTCGATCAGCGCATCGACCTTGGCCTGCTTGCCGAGGATCGGCCGGGCGACGTCGCCGGTCAACAGTCCGTTGTCCTCGAGAAGGACGTTCGCCCGGTTCTCGTGAAAGCCGAGCCTTTCCGCGATCGGCCCGGTAAAGGCGGTGAAGCCGCCGGAGACCAGCGCCGTATAATGCCCCTTCGACTTCATTGTCGCGATCAGTTCGCGGCCGCCCGGGGTAAGTGTGATGCGCCTGGCGATGACTTCACCGATGACCGACGCCGGAAGGCCCTTGAGCAGCGCCACGCGCTCGATCAGCGCCGGCTCGAAGGCGATCTCGCCGTTCATGGCACGGGCCGTGATACCGGCGACCTTTTCCTTCAGGCCCACTTCGGCGGCAAGCTCGTCGATGCACTCCTGGCCGATCATGGTCGAATCCATGTCGGCGATCAGAAACTTCTTGCGCCGGGTCTCGCTTTCCTGCACGGCGACATCCACCGCTGCATCGCCCAGCACGCTGCGCAGCTCAGCCGCGGCAGCGCCCGCATCCGTGCCGTCCGCAAGCGCGATGTCGCAGGCG
>JAPSJG010000486.1 GCA_031178305.1 Sinorhizobium sp. | reverse complement strand
CACGGTCACGGCCGAGAGCTCGACATCGTCGATTTGCTCGCCTCGCGTCGAATAGGCGAAATTCACATTGGAGAAGACTTCGCCGTTGAAGCCGAGGACGCGGTCGAGCTTCGCGTTGACCTTCACGTTGGCGTCCTTGGCGGAACCGGATCCGCCCTTCGCCCGCGCGAGCGGCAACCTGATGTCCGCCGAGCTTCCGGTCAGTGCGACGGTGTATCCGCCCTTGGCGCGGTCAACGGCAACGGCAAAGTCATCACCATTTGCGAGACGCACGCCGTTCAGGCGCGCCGAAGCAAGGCCACCATCATCGACGCGGAGGTCGCCCTTCGCGCCGAATCCGTCGCCGGAAATGTTGAAATCGCTTATCTCCGTTATACCGTCATTGGCGCTGACGGTGAATTCGACATTTGCCGCTATGCCGGCGCCCTTGCGCCACCCGATCCAGGGCAGCGACAGCGTTGCCCGGCCGAGATCGGCTTTGACCGACTGGCTTCCGTCTTCAGCAAGCGAAGCCTCGATCCCGACCGGACCACTGACGATGCCGGACAAGGACGGCGCGATCTTGCGCCGAGCGGCCTCGTCGAGCGTCCCCGAGATTTGCCGCTTCCTCGTTACTTTCGCCGAGGCCTCGACCGGCTCGGTCAGCGCGATGTGCATCTTCGCGCCGTCAATCGTGGCGTTCGCATCGAGAACGGCTTCGGTATTGTCGATCCTCATCGTGCCCGAGAGGTCGGCAATGGCGCGTCCCGCCACCGGCCGATTGATGGTGACGTCCTCCAGCCGCATCTCCGCCTGCCACAGAGGCCGCGGCGGGTTCTGGTCGGAAATCAGCCCGAATTGGGCGCCAACCAGTGCCGTCATCGGACCGCTGAAGTCCTCTGGCAGGAAGGGCGTTTTTTGCAACGCCTGGATAGGCCTGTAGGCGACGAGTTCGGCAATGGCATCGGCCTGCCCGCTAACTTCGATCTTCATCTCCGCCATCAGCGGTTTGCTGTAGACGTCGGGGATGACGAAATCCCCGCCGTCGAGGGCCACCGAGCGCCCGGACGGGAAATAGGCCACCCCCCTGCCAACCGCGACCGACATCCGTTCGCCGCTCAGGCGGAAGCGGGCGGAAGTATCGCGCAGTGGCGGAATCTCGCCAGCGATGTTGATGCGCGTGTCGTCGATGGCGAAGTTGATGTTGAGCTCATCCTCGGTGAGCCGCAGATCGCCGCCGCTCTCGGCTATGCGCCCCTCGGGAATAGAAACCTCTAGGCGGGCATCGGTAACCGTGCCGCCGAAGAGATTGCCCATTGCCCATCGCCGGGCACCCTTGGCGATCCACCACGGCCAGAGTTGCTTGATGGCGATTGCATGCATCCGGTCGCTTAAGGCCACGAAACTGATCTGCGGCGACGTCTTGCCGAAGGCGACCGAGAGCGAACCCGCCATCGAACCGAGCGGGCTCGAAATCATCAACCGGTCGAAAATCAGCCGGTGTGTATCGGCCTCGAACCGCCCGCTCGCCTTGGCGTCGAAGGCAAGCGGGTGGTCTTGCATATCTCCCGGTGCGGATCTGGCATTCTTCAACAACAGATCGATCGCGAATCCCTTCGTGCCGGGGCCAGACGTCTTGTCGAGATCGATCAGTGCGCCGGTGAAGGGGAAGGTCGACTGTCCGATCCTGACCATCGATGGCAGGATTTCCACTGAGGCGCGCTCGAAATCATAGGAGACGTTCAACTCGGATGGATTGAGCGTCGAAATAAGGCCGCCGGCGTGGAAGCCACCCTCGGAGGTCCTGACGCCGACCGCGAGCGCTGGCTTCTCACCGTCCGTCGCGCGCGTCGCCTTCAGGTGGATATCAGCGGCCGTGTCGATGCCGAAGGCCTCCTCGTTCCCGAACTTCCCATGGTGGAGGAAGGGGGTGAGCGGCACATCGTCCAGCACCGCCTCGATAGTGCCGACGCGCCCTCCCTCGCCCGACGCCCTTGCTGCCAAACGTGCTTCACGGCCATCCAGATCCACCACGCCGTCGACGCGAATGGAACCGTCCGGCGCCCGGCTGAAGGCGAGTGTGCTGATCGCGATCAGCACCGCTCGGCCGCGCGAGCCGGTGACCGACAGGCTGAAATCAGAAAGCTGAACGGCCTGCGTCGCGCTGCTCGCGGTCAAGCGGGACATGGCGTCTATGTGCGCGAACAGAGTTTCCAGCGCCGCTCCGACGTCGGCGATACGAACGGCAGTCAGATCGACCGGTTCACCACGGGGCAATAGCCCGGTATCGAGTTCGCCGCCCTCCGCCTCGAGCCTCGTTACCGCGATGCGGCCCGTCGCCAGCGCTATCGGGTCCAGCGCAATCGACACGGCTGCGAGCCTGACGGCAGGCCGTCCCGACGCGCTCTCATTGAGGGTCACGCCGCGCGCTTTCAGTGCAAGCGCGCCCCGACTCGTCACGCGAACGACCGTGCTTTCGACATCGGCGCTGTAATTGCCGCCGAGCGCCGCGTTGAGCGCGGTACGCGCGCGCGCATTCAGAGGGGCATCGACGAGGCCGCTTTCGATGACGGCGATGAAAGACGCAAGGATGACAAAGACGGCGAGCGAAACACAGAGGACGATCTTGCCGCATAGACGCAGAGCTCCGCCGGGCGCCGGCGTGTGCACGATGACCGGGTCATGGGCCTGCGCAGAAGGCAGCGTGTGAAGCGCGAGGATGTCTTCCCTGCGAAAGCGAATCCTTTGACCGCGGATTTCGCTCATCGCCGCAGGCGTCCTCCAAATGATTGCTGCATTCCATTCTTCCTGTCACGCACGCTTCCGAGCGTGCGCCGGGTGGCGTTCCTACCCTTGTAGACCATGAATCTTCGAGCCGAGCCACAACGCGTCGCTTCGCATGTTGTGGAAAGCGCGACGACAACCCTTCCGCCCCTTGCTGCACGACAAAGCACGATTATGGCTCATAACCAGTAAAGTCGTCGAGCGGCTGTCAAAAATCCATCACAAATCCCGGCGGACCAGCGACGGCCGTCGACAGCTCTGCGGCGCAGAAAAAT
>JAPSJG010000043.1 GCA_031178305.1 Sinorhizobium sp. | reverse complement strand
TCGGGCCTGTGGCTGGGCACGTTGTCCCTCGGAACGCCCCTTTGCAGGAACCCGACGAAATTCATGCGGTCGCGAACGGTCGCCGGAACCTCCAGATCGACCAGCGGATCGTAGAAGTCCGGCGGACCATAGACCCAGATCGAATCGTAGAACTGCTCGATCTTGCGCATCGTGTCGCGGCGCTTCCATTCGGCTTCGAGCAAATGCGGCGCATCCATGACATCGCGGAGCCCGAGCACCAATCTGGTGCCGTGCGTCTTCAGGTAGGTCAGGGTCTCCTCGACTTCGCCGCGCAGCCCCATCGGCTCCTTGTCGACGATGAAGATGTCCGGCTTAAAGGTTTCCGCAGTCGAGCGGATGATCGATTGGCGCATCTTCAGCGTCTCGTGCAATTCGATGTGCCGGTCGAGCGAGGTGTACTCGCCATTGCGAAGCTTGATGACGCTTGGGATCTTCACGAAATCGACGCGGGCGCGATAATCGAAGGCGCCGGCAATCGTCGCGCCGGAAATGATGAGAATCTGCAGGCCCCTATAGTCCTCGACCAGCGCATGCGCGATTGCACGGCAGCGCCTCAGATGGCCAAGGCCGAAGGTATCATGGCTGTACATGAGGATCCGGGCATCTTCGAAACGCCGTGTCATGCCAAGAACCTTTCTCTTGTTGAAACCGTTGCCGCCGCAGCGCCTTGGCCCGGAAGGAGTGATGTGAGGCTATTTGTAGGGATCGGCGGCGTCGCGCAACCCGTCTCCCAGGAAGTTGAACGCCAAAATCACAAGAATGACAGGTATAGTCGGCAACAGCAGCCATGGGTAGAAGGCAATTACGCTGACGCTCCTCGCCTCCGTCAGGAGAATGCCCCAACTGGTGATCGGCGGGCGCAGGCCCAGCCCGAGAAAGCTCAGCGCGGTCTCGCCGAGGATCATGCCGGGGATGGAGATGGTCGCGGTTGCGATCAAGTGGGACATGAAGCCCGGCACGAGATGCCGCCCGATGATGCGGCTGCTCCTCGCCCCCATCAATTGCGCCGCAAGAACGTAATCCTCTTCCCTGAGCGCGAGCAGCTTCGAGCGGACGGCACGAGCCAAACCGGTCCAGTCGAGAAGCCCGAGGATGACGGTGATGCCGAGATAGATCAGGATCGGGCTCCAGGTCGCCGGCATGATCGCCGCAAGCGACAGCCAGAGGGGGATGCTCGGGATCGATTGCAGCACTTCGATCAGCCGCTGGACGACGAGGTCGAAAACCCCGCCGTGGTATCCTGCAAGCCCCCCGATGACAATGCCGAGGACGAAGCTGACGGTGACGCCGAGAAGGCCGATTGTCAGCGAGATCCGCGCACCGTAGATGATGCGCGACAGCACATCGCGGCCGAGCCTGTCCGTGCCGAGGACGAAGAGCTGGCCGTCTTCCGCCGGGCAGACAAGATGCCAATTGCTTTCGAAAAGGCCCCAGAAATAATAGCTGTCGCCGCGACAGAAGAACCGGATCGGCTCTACGTCCGAGGGATCGTCCGCATAGTTCCGCTTCAACGTGTCCATGTCGAGCGTCATCGTCCGGCCATAGACGAAAGGCCCGATGAAGTTGCCTTCATGGAAGAAATGGACCCGCTGCGGCGGCGCGTAGATGAAGTCGACATTGCGCGTGTGCAGGTTGTAGGGCGCCAGGAACTCGCAGATGAGGATCATGCCGTAGAACACGGCGAGGAAAATGCCCGACGCCAGCGCCAGCCTATGGCGTTTGAACTTCCACCACATCAGGCGCAATTGCGACGCTTGGTTGACGCGCTCCTGCTCCTCCGTCATCACCTCGACCGAATTGGGATCGAAGGGAGCGGTCGAAACGTAATGCGGCAGGGGCTCGCCAGGCGCGGGAATCGGTGACGTCACTTGGTGCTCCTGCCCTGCAGGCGAATTCTGGGATCGAGGACGGCGAGCGCCAGATCCGAAATCAGGACGCCGACGACGGTTAGGAATGCCAGGAACATCAGAAACGATCCGGCGAGATACATGTCCTGGCTTTGCAACGCCTTTATCAGCATCGGTCCGGTGGTTTCGAGCGAGAGCACGATCGCCGTGATCTCGGCGCCGGAGATGATCGCCGGCAGGATCGAGCCGATATCGGAGATGAAGAAGTTGAGCGCCATGCGCAGCGGGTATTTGAGCAGCGTCTTTGTAGGCGAAAGGCCTTTGGCCCTCGCGGTCACGACATATTGCTTCTGAAGCTCGTCGAGCAGGTTGGCGCGCAAGCGCCGGATCATGCCGGCGGTACCCGCCGCACCGATGATGACGACCGGGATCCAGATGTGTTCGAGCATCGATTTCGCCTTCTCCCAACTCATCGGCTCGGAGAGGTATTTCTGATCCATCAGGTGGCCGATCGAGGTGCCGAACCAGATATTGGCGAAATACATGAGGATCAGCGCCAGCATGAAGTTCGGAACTGCGATGCCGATGAGGCCGATCAGCGACAGGCCGTAGTCGCCCCAGCTGTATTGATGCGTGGCGGCATAGATGCCGATCGGGAAGGCGATGATCCAGGTGAAGGCGATCGTCACGAAGGAGACGAGAATCGTCAGCCACAGCCGATCGCCGACGACCTCGCTCACCGGCAGCTGGTATTCGAAGGAATAGCCGAAGTCGCCCTGCAGCATGCCGCCGAGCCAATAGACGTAGCGCAGCACTGCCGGCTGGTCGAAGCCGTACTCTCTGCGCAGCGCCTCGATCTGCTCCACGTCGACGCCCTCGCCCTGCGCGCGGAGCTCGGCGATGTAGCTTTCGAAATAGTCGCCCGGCGGCAGCTCGATGATGGTAAAGACGAGCGCGGAAATGATGATGAGGGTCGGCACCATGACAGCGATACGCCAGAGGATGTAGCGAAGCATGTCAGTTGCCCTCTTCCAGCCAGAACGTGTCGGTCTTGTAGACGCCGAAGTAGCTCGTCGGGTCGAAGCCGTATAACCCCTCCTCCGGGAAGTTGCGCAACTTCTTGGTGACGAGGATCGGCTGTAGCGAGCCGTTGACGAGGCCTATCGAGAAGACCTGGTCCGTATAGATGGACAACATCTCCTTCCAGATTTCTTCCCGCTCGGCGACGTCCGAGGAAAGCCTCCAGCGCTTGAGCAGCTTGAGAAGCTCGACCACCGGCGGCAATTCGGGCGGCACACCCATTTCGCCATGGGAAATATAGTTCAAGCCCCAGACCGGCCATTGCAACTGGTCATCCGCGGTCGGGGCTAGCTGGCCCGGATTCATGTCCGCGGTCGGCACGCCGTTGTCGATTCCGAACCACATCGACATGATGATCTCGCCACCGACGGCACGGCTGCGGAAGGTGTCGCGCTGCGAGGTGCGGATGAAGAGCGAAATGCCGATCTTCTGCCAGTAATCGGCGATGAGTTGCAGGACATCCGTATCGAGCGTGCTTTCGCCGGGCGTTTCCACGACGATCTGCGCCCTGCGCCCGTCGGGCAGGATGCGGATGCCGTCGCTGTCGCGTTTGACGAGACCTGCTTCGTCGAGAAGTGCATTCGCCCGATCCGGATCGTGGGCGATCCAGGCATTGGCGAACCTTGGCTCGAAGAGTGGGCTCTCCGGCAGGATCGTGTCGGCACTCTCGTTCGTCAGCCCGTAGAACATAGCCATGTTGATTTCGCGCCTGTTGATCGCCAGCGACAAGGCTCTGCGGACGCGAACGTCCCTGAGCAGCGGCCGCCACACCGGATCGGCGCAGTTGAGGTTCGGAAGCAATGCAAGGCGCGAACCCTGGGTCTTCTTCCAAAGCTTGACATCGACCGGATAACGCTTCTCCGCATCCTTGAGGTAGGTGTAGTCGACGAAGTCGATGCCCGCCGCCTGCAGGTCGCTCTCGCCCGTGCCGGCTTTTGCCGGAATGAGGGCGGACGAGCTGACACTGAGCACGAAGCGGTCGATATAGGGCAGTTGCAGGCCATTTTCGTCGACGCGGTGGAAATAGGGATTGCGCTCGAAGACGAATTGTTCGGCCGGCAGCGGCGTGGTGTTGCGCCAGGGATCAAGAGTTGGCAGATCCGGATTTTCCGGCCGGTAGGAGCGCGCCATACGCATATGGAGCTGACTCCACTTCTTCAGCCGCTCCTCTTCGAGGGTCTCCTTCAGCTTCTCCTCGTCTTGATAATTCGTGTGGAACCGCTTGAGGTAGGCAGAGGGCATGGCGATGACCAGAGGCTGCGGGGCTGCCAGCTTCTGCAGGAAATCGGGATTGGGCACCGACCAGGAATAGCGCACGGTGCGCTCGTCCAGGACCTCGAATTTCGCCGCCTCGCCGTCGATGACCATCGCCGTCGGCAGGCCTGCGGGCGCTAGGTCCTCGTTGAGCAGGACATCCTCCCAGCAGTAGCGGAAGTCCTCCGCAGTCAGCGGCGTTCCGTCCGACCATTTGTGACCTTCCCGCAGGCGGAAGGTGAAGATGCGATCCTCTTCCGTCTCGTAGCTTTCAAGAACATCGGGATGAAGGTTGAGGTTTTCGTCGTAACCGACCAAACGGGCATAGCCGTAAATGGTCATCAGGCGAATATCCTTCGCGCTGCCGATCAGCATGCGGATCCTGCCACCATGCCGGCCGGGCTCCCGTCCCATCGCCGCGACGTTGATTACCCGTGGCGTCTTCGGCAACCGCTCTGCGAGCGGCGGCAGCTTGCCATCGGCAACGGCAGGCGCCAGGGCATCAATTTGGCTCGCGGCGCCAAGCAGCGTCCTCGGCAGCGCAGTCGAAGCAAGGATCGCAAGCGCGGTTCTTCGGGTGATCACGACCGTAGCTCCCTGGCATCCACCGATTTGCGGGCGAGCACATAGTGGCCGCCACCGAGATGGGCGGGGGACAACGCGTCCTTCTCACCGCCATCGGAGAACTGTGCTCCCCATTGCCGCTGATCCGACCCCCCGCTCCTCTGGAGCGAATCGAAATCGAGCTTGCGATCGAGATCGGGATAGGGCACGGCGGCCAGCAGCGATTTCGTATAGGGATGGACGGGATCCCGCATCAGCACTTCGCGCGGCGCCAGCTCCACGATCCTGCCCGCGCACATGACGGCGATCCGGTCCGCCATGTAGTCTACGACGGCGAGATTGTGTGAGATGAAGAGCATCGTGAGACCGAGCTCCTTCTGCAGATCCTTCAGCAGATTGAGGATCTGCGCTTGCACCGAAACGTCAAGCGCCGAAACGGGTTCGTCGCAGATCAGCAGCTGCGGCAACAGCGCGAGCGCGCGGGCAATACCGATGCGCTGCCTCTGCCCGCCCGAGAAACTGTGGGGATAACGGTTGATGAACCGCTCATCGAGCCCGACCGCTTGCAATAGGGAACGGACGGTTTCAACCCGCGACAGCGGCGTTCCCCGCCCGTGGATCTCGAGCGGTTCGCTCAGGACGTTCTTGATCGTCATGCGCGGAGACAGTGAAGACACCGGGTCCTGGAAGACCATCTGTATCTTCGTGCGCAGCGCCTTCAACTCCGCGCCCTCGAGCTTCAGGACATCGACCGGCCCTTCGCCCTCATCGAAGGTTATCGATCCGCCGTCGGGCGTGACCGCGCGCATCAGGATCTTGCTTACCGTCGTCTTGCCACAGCCGCTTTCGCCGACGAGCCCCAGGCATTCGCCGCGGCGAATGTCGAAACTGACATGGTCGACGGCGCGATGGCGGGACTCCTCATCGCCGCCGAACCAGCCGGAACTGCGCGTGGTGAAGGTCTTCGACAGATTACGGACGGACACCAGGATATCCGGGCCCGAAGCCCGCTTCGCCTGCTGCCCTCCGATCAGCGTTCCAGCCTTCACCGGCACTTCTCGAAGCGCCTTCAGCCGTTCGCCAGGCTTCATGTCGAAATGCGGCACCGCGGCCATCAGCCCCTTGAGATAGGGATGTTGCGGATTGCGGAAGATCGCGTCCACCGGCCCCGCCTCGACGACTTCGCCGTGATAGATGACCACGACCTCATCGGCCATGTTGGCCACCACCCCGAGATCATGCGTGATCAGCAGCATCGCCATGTTCATCTTGGCCTGGAGCTCACGCAGGAGCTGCAGGATCTGTGCCTGAACGGTGACGTCGAGCGCCGTCGTCGGCTCGTCGGCGATCAACAGTGCCGGCCGGCAGATCAGCGCCATTGCGATCATGGCCCGCTGCCGCATGCCGCCGGAGAGCTCGAACGGGTACATGTCATAGGCCCGCTGCGGGTCGGCAAAGCCGACATAACCGAGAAGCTGCTCGGTCCTTTGTCGCCGCTCGGTCCCGTCCGCATCGGTGTGAATTTTCAACACTTCGGAAATCTGGTCTCCGATCGTGTGGAGCGGCGACAGCGAGGTCATCGGCTCCTGGAAGATTTTGCTGATCCGGGCTCCGCGAATCTCGTGGATCTCGCCCCCGTCAGGCTCCAGCGACGATAGCTCGACCGGCCCAGCCGCTTTCGGGTCGTTGAACAGGACCCGCCCGCTGACCTTCGCTACAGTCGGCAGGATGCCCATAATCGCCTGGCTAATCGCCGACTTTCCGGAGCCGGACTCGCCAACGAGTGCGGTCACCTTGCCCGGCAAAATCCTGAAATTTACTCCCCGAACGGCATTCACGTCGCCGCCAAGCACGGAGAATGTGATCCGCAGACCCTCAACCCGCAGCAGGTCCGCTCCCGAAGTCATTGCAACACGCTTCCCTCATGCCCTTCCTTGCACATTTCCTTGAAAATGCAAGCAACGCCAAGTGTTACAGCGACTTCACGCGTCCGACAGAAGCATTGCACGCTGTAGCAAAAACAGTAGCCTAGCTTCAACTGGCTGTCCAGCAGACCGGCAAATGTGTCAACAAAGAGGGAAGTCTTGCTTGAAATCTAGAACGGGCAAACGCCGCCGGTCAGGACGTCGGCACAATGTGGCGAACGGCGGAAGTCGTCATAATAAAGCGTCCAGTTCGTGGTATCGGCGGCGCGATACGGGCCGAACTTGAAATACTGATTCTTGCCGAGGCCTTCGTCGGCGTGGCCGATATGCCCCTTCACGGACACGACCGGCTTTCCGTTGGCATAGAGTTCGATGTGTCCGGTGCCGTCGGGACCGGGCTTCGTGTAAACGGCAAAGTCAATCCAGCCGGATTTCGGATCGGGCAGCGGATTGCCATATCCGGTGATCGTTACCGCGTTCGTACAGGAATTGAAGAGGCTGCCGTCGTCTGCTTTCCAGTTGCGGTCGGTTGCGACCAGAATGCGCATCTGATTGACATCCGGCCGCAGCCAGACGGGCACCTCGCCAGGCCCGCAGCGCGCCGGGACATTCTCGGGGCCTGTCGACACCGGCGGCAGATAATTGGTCTCGACGGTCGCAAAGAGCTTACCGAGTTCCATGCGCAGCGCCAGGAATGGGCTGAAATCGCCATCGGCTCCGGGGATGATCTCGCGCTTCCATTGCGCGATAAGGTAGCGGTGATCGCCGTTCGGCACCGGGTCGTCGAATTTGACCGCAAAGCCGTACCACACGCCCTGATCATAGGGGACGCGCAGTTCCGTCTTCTCCCAGATCTCCGCCCGCTCGCTGCAGCCGTCGTTCAAGTTCGGACAATGGGGGACGACACTGAGCTTCAGTCCGCCACTGCCTGTCCGCTTGACAAGGCTCTGGAACTCGTAGGTGCCGGCGCTCTGCTCGAAATTCTCGCGGTAGTAGAGCCCGCCTTCGGGCGCGAAGTCCTGGCCTTCGAAGCCATCGACGAGTTTGCGCTGCAATGGCGTCTGCGGCTCCGACGATTGGGCGCCCGTAACGCCCGACAGAACGACAGTGGCAGCGACCAAAACTATGCGAAACATCGAACCTCTCATTGAAGCATCTTATCGATCAGGCCGCGCGGGCCCGGCAGTTGTTTCTTGTTGCGATAGAGCAGCATGACATGCTCCGCTTCGGAAAGTCCATCCTCCATCGCATCCTCCGCGCGCTCCTCCGCAATCGCAGCAAGGGCGGCATCGCGTGGATAAAGCACGGTAAATTTCTGCCGCACGCCGCGCAGCGTCTCCTCGCCGAGAGCAAGCCAATCGCCACCGCAATAATTCACGAAAGCTTCGCTGGCGACGACGCTGTGGCCGTATTTCCTCGTAAGGCTCTGAAGCCGCTGCACCTCGTTGACCGCCGAGCCGAAAACTGAAAAGGTCAGGCGGTCACGAAGGCCGACATTGCCGAACATGACGTTGCCCACATGCAGGCCGATGCCGTAGCCGATCGGTTCGCGGCCCTGTTTCCTGCGCTCGGCATTGAGAGCGGCCATGCGGGCGCTCGCCGTGCCGACGGCGGCAAAAGCCTCGCGGCTCGCCAGTTCCGAAGGCTCCTTGTGCCGTCCGCAAGGATAGACGGCGATGAAGCCGTCGCCGATGAAGCTCAGTATCTGTCCGCCATTGCGGTTGAAGGGCGTGGCGATCGCATCGAAAAATCCGTTGAGTGTCTCGATATAGGCCTGACGTCCTTCCTTCTCCGCCAGCATGGTGGAGTCGCGCATGTCCGCCATCACGAGAGCCGCGCGAACCGTTTCGCCGTCGCCGCGCCGGACTTGGCCGCTCATGACGCGCCGTCCGGCATTGGCGCCGAGATAGGTCGTCAGCATGTTGTCGGCGAGCTTACCGAGCACCGCGACCTTTGCCGCGACCGCCAGATGGTTCTGAAGCCTGAGCAGTGCGGCAATCACGTCGTCTGTGAAGCCGCCGTGGCGATCGGTCGTCCAGGAACCAACCATGCCATGCTCGGATTCGGCCCCGAGCGGCTGCATGAAGGCGATATAGTCGGTCGCCCCCTGCTCCTTAAGTTCGTCAAAGATCGGAAATTCCGACGGCTGGGCGGGGTCGATGCGCCGGCGCACATGCTCGAGGTTATTGCTGAGCAGGTAATAATACGGGCTGCGGAGGAAGCGGTCCGGATTGCGCGCCAAATCCTCATGACGCAATCCGCTCACCTCGATACCCCGGCCGCGCCACCACGTGAAGCCGAGGGCGTCGTAGAGCGGGTGCAGCATCGAAAAGGACAGGTGGACGCGCATGAGCGGCAGCCCCGCCGCCGCCAGCCGCTCGCAGAAGCCGCGTACGATCGTCTCCAGCGACTCGTCGCTGAGCGAGGTGCGCATGAGCCAGTCCGCAACCTTGTCCAGGAGGATTTCGGAAACACTGCCATTGGTCGGACTCATTGCATATCCTCGTCGTCGCTATGCCGGCTATGCCCGCCGTTCCGCAGACGAGCGACAGGGGTCGCCCGGCCCGGAGCAGCATGAGGGGTTGCGCCGTCGATAATGAAAAAGCTTCTGGCGGCTGCACCACGTCGTTCAGTGATTGGATCGCCAGAAGCTGCGCTGCAGATATTCACCGCCGAACAGAATTTCCAGAGACGTCCGCAATTTTTGATTGCTGACGAATGCTACACGGAGTGGTGGCGCGTTTAACACCCTGTAATTGCTGGGGTTGCTCGCAAGTTATAGACCAGTGCTTGACTTGCGGCAGGGTTGTCGCCAACAAATCGGAACCGAAAACGGCGGCTCGCATCACCGAAAGGTCGCCTCAAAACTGGAAGCGAATCTTGACCTCCCCACATCACGACCGGCTCCTCCAATCGATCTTAGCGCGCACGGCCCATGTCGGCGTCATCGGACTTGGCTATGTCGGCCTGCCGCTCGCGATCGCGATCGCGCGCGCAGGCTTTCCGGTGACCGGTTTCGACATCGACCCCGGAAAGATCGTCGCTCTCGACGAAGGACGTTCCTATATCGAAGCGGTAGCGGACGACGCTCTTGGGCGGGAAGCAGCCGCCGGGCGGTTCCGCTCGACCACCGATTTCGCGACGCTCGCATCCTGCGACGTCATCGTGGTCTGCGTTCCGACGCCGCTCACCAAACACCGCGACCCCGACCTTTCTTTCGTGGAAAACACGTCGCGCTCTATCGCCGGGACGCTCAGGCCCGGTCAACTAGTCGTGCTCGAGTCGACGACCTATCCGGGCACGACCGACGGCGTGATGCGTGCGATCCTGGAGGAGACGGGATTGAAATCCGGCACGGATTTCTTCCTCGGCTTCTCGCCGGAACGCGAGGATCCAGGCAACCGGTCCTTCCAAACCGACAATATCCCCAAGGTCGTGGCCGGCGACGGTCCGCTCGCGGCAACGCTGATGGAGCGCTTCTATGGCGCGGTGGTGTCGACCGTTGTTCCGGTCTCCTCCAATGCGACGGCCGAGGCGGTGAAGCTCACCGAGAATATCTTCCGGGCGGTCAACATCGCGCTCGTTAACGAACTCAAGGTCGTCTACGAAGCGATGGGCATCGACATCTGGGAAGTGATCGAAGCCGCCAAGACGAAACCGTTCGGTTACATGCCTTTCTATCCGGGCCCCGGGCTCGGCGGGCACTGCATCCCGATCGATCCGTTCTACCTCACCTGGAAATCACGAGAATATGAACTGCCGACCCGTTTCATCGAGCTCGCCGGCGAGATCAACTCCGCGATGCCCCGTCACGTTGTCGGTCGCCTCGCAGAAGCGCTCGACCGCCGGCAGGGCAAGGCGCTCAGCCGCTCGAAGGTGCTGATCATCGGCCTCGCCTACAAGAAGAACGTTCCGGACATCCGCGAGAGCCCGTCGCTCAGGCTGATCGAGATCATTGAGGAGCGCGGGGGCAAGGCCGGCTTCTACGATCCGCATGTCGAGGAAATTCCCTCGACCCGCGAGCATCTGGCCCTCAAGGGCCGCCGGTCGATCGCCTTCGACGAGCAGAGTGTGCGGGATTTCGACGCCGTCTTGATCGCGACGGACCATGATGCCGTAGACTATGCGGCGCTCACGCGCTGGGCACCGCTGATCGTCGACACCCGCAACGTTTTTGCCCGCCGCGGCCTTGCGGCAGACCACATCGTGAAGGCATGACCGAAGCGCCGGCCGCGCCGCTACCGTGGTTGCGCGTCTGGTAAGACGCGCGGCGCTGTAGGCATTCGCCCGGGAAAGGTCGTCTTGAGGTTCCGTGCGGCCATCGCGTAACCTCCGGCCGCACCGTCGATGAAGTGCATGTGGTCGCGGCTCATTGGCGAAGGAACGATACAGGTCATCAGCGCCGCATCCTGCTGATGCAACCCATAACGGCAGATGCCCGCATCCACGCCCTGCCGCAGCCGCTCCTCAATCCGGCGCAGGCGCTCGGCGCTGACGTCGAGCGTCATCTTGAGCCCGTCGTCGAACTTGCGGAAATCGGAATTGCTCGCGAGATCGCGCTTATATTGCGTGACGTCGAATCTGCCGAGATTGAAGCCAAGCCGGAAGCACAGGAACAAAACGAAACTCTGCAGCGCTATCCAGGACCAGGCGAGCAGTCGCCACGCCGGCGCAAATGCGCGCGATTCCATCGTTACGCCCTTGATCGAAAGCCGCGGCTCCGGACCTTCATCCGGAACCGGATGCCCGCCCCGCTCCTCGCCTTCGGCGAGCGCCACGATGTCACCGATCAATCCCTGGAACTCAGGACCGCTGCCACGCGCGCCGGGCAGCGCAATGATCGAGACGATCGTGCCATGCCGGGAGCCGATCGGATTCCAGCGGCACGAAAGCCCCGTCAGGTCGGGGCGGGTGCCGGGCGGCGCCGCCTCGACATGGTAGCGCCCCGCCTTCATTTCCGCCTCCGCCCAACTGGCGCCACCGCCGGAAAACATGGCGTAGGACACCTCCTCGCTCGCCTTGAAGCGTGCAACGCGCATATCCAGGCCCTGCGCGCGAATATCGGCGATCGGCACGAGCGCGACCCGCAGTTCGAGGCCGAGTTCCTCCGCCACCCAGATCTTGGCGGCGGCCAGTGCCGCGCTCGCCTTGACCGCCAGCGCCGCCGGTATCGCCGCAAGCGCTCCGTCGCCACCGAAGACGAAAGGCAGGTTTCGCTCGTCGAGCGCATTCATCAACGCGGAAATCACGCTGGCGCCGGCCATGTTTACGATCTTGTATCGGCCTTCCGCGATCGCCCCGGTCGAATTGACGATGTCGGCCACGGCCAGCAGCCAGCCCTCAGGCAGAGGGCGGTAATTGGCCTCGTCCGCGACGCGTTCGAACGCATCGAAGAGCGGTAGACTCGCGTAGAATTGCATGTCGACCGGCTCAGCCATGGACGCCCGTTCCTTTCATTGGCCCGCGGCTTGGCGCCGCGGATCCCTCTAGATCACGATGATTTTACGTCGGACCGGCCTAAAATCATAAACGCGATCGATTCTAAGAAGTAGCGCGGGATGCGAGTGGAAAACCGCGCACACTTTCCCTCATCCCGCGCTAGATCGATTCTTACTCCGAACTGGAAAACGGATAAATGATCTTGGGGGCGCGGCGACGGAGTTTCAAGGGGGTGGTCCGGGTGAGGCAAGCCGCGCCGACCGGCGCAAAAACAAACCAAAAGAGCGGTGGCGCCAGCCTATGTGAGCGCATCCTGCTCTAATGCCATTGCAGGACCGTCATAATCTGTGCTTGTCTAGTCGGCGCACCGTGGCAAGGTGCCAAGCGGGCAGGACGAAACTGAAGCTGGAATGCAGGAAAACACCTTTCGCGTGAGGTTTTGGGGCGTAAGAGGCAGTTTGCCGGTTTCCGGCGAGCAATTCATGCTCTATGGCGGCAACACGTCGTGCATCGAAGTCCGCTGCGGCAGCGAGGTCTTGATCTTCGACGCCGGATCGGGTGTGCGCGAGGCCGGGCTCTCGCTGATGGGGGAAGGCGTTTCGAAATTCGACGTCTTCTTCACCCACACCCATTACGACCACATCATCGGTCTGCCCTACTTCAAACCGATCTACCGGTGCAGCACAGCGGTGCGCTTCTGGTCCGGCCATCTGCACGGCCAGATGTCGACCAAGGAAATGCTCGACGAATTCATGCGGCCGCCGTGGTTCCCGGTCGGTCCGGCGATCTGCCAGGCAAGCTTGGACTGCGTTGATTTCAGGCCCGGCGATACGCTT
>JAPSJG010000042.1 GCA_031178305.1 Sinorhizobium sp. | reverse complement strand
ACGAGCAGCGGCGGGATGTTGCGGAACACCTCGACATAGGCCAGCGACAGCTTGGCGATGATCCAATTGTGCGAAAGGCGGCCGATGCCGACGATGAAGCCGATGATAGTGGCTGTGATGATGCCTGTGACTGCCACGAGCAATGTGTTGACGAAACCAACCACCAGTGCGCGGCCATAGGAGGAGTCGCTGCTGAATGCAATCAGAGACTGCCCGACGTCAAAGCCCGCGCGGCTGTCCAAAAAACCATAGCCGGAAGCGATATTCGCGCGTCTCAGGTTCTCGATGGTGTTGTCGACGATCCAATAGATGAGGACCGCGAGAATGATGACGGTGACTGCCTGGTAAAATATTCCGCGTACCTGAGGATCGTATATGATCGATCCGGAGGATTTGCTTTTTTCAGGCGCATTCGTGACGCCAATGGCCATGCAATGCCTCTTTCCCCAATCCGCCCTTTCCGGGCGTTCTTATCGTTAAAGGCGGAGGAACGTCCTTCCGCTCCTCCGCCCTGTCTTAAGAAAGCCGATCAGCGAACCGGCGGCGCGTACTGGATGCCGCCCTTGTTCCACAGAGCGTTCAGGCCGCGTTCGATCTTCAGCGGGCTGCCTGCACCGATGTTTCGGTCGAAGACTTCACCATAATTGCCTACGGCCTTGATGATGTTCACCGCCCAGTCGTTGCCGAGACCGAGGTCGGTTCCGATCTTGCTGTCTGCCTCGACGCCGAGGAAGCGCTGAACATCCGGGTTGGGCGACTTCTTCATATCCTCGACATTGGCCTGGGTGATGCCGAACTCCTCTGCCTGGACCATGGCAAAATGGACCCAGCTCACGATATCGAACCACTGGTCGTCACCCTGGCGGACCGCCGGGCCGAGAGGCTCCTTGGAGATGATTTCCGGCAGGATTATGTGGTCATCCGGGTTGGAGAGCGTGAGGCGCAGCGAGTAAAGGCCGGACTGGTCGGTCGTGTAGACGTCGCAACGGCCGGCGTCATAGGCGGCGTTCACTTCCTCGAGCTTCTCGAAGACGACCGGATTGTACTGCAGATTGTTGGCCTTGAAGTAGTCTGCGAGGTTCAGTTCCGTGGTGGTGCCTGTCTGCACGCAGACGGCTGCGCCGGAGAGTTCGAGTGCGGACTTCACGTCGAGGCCCTTGCGAACCATGAAGCCCTGGCCGTCATAGTAGTTGACCGGGCGGAAGTTGAAGCCGATCGCCGTGTCGCGGTTGATGGTCCAGGTGGTGTTGCGGGCCAGAACGTCGACTTCGCCGGACTGCAGCGCCGGGAAACGCTCTTTCGCGGAGGTCGGCGTGTACTTCACCTTCGTGGCGTCGCCGAAGATGGCAGCCGCAATGGCCTTGCAGTAATCGACGTCGAAGCCGCTCCAGTTGCCGGCGGCGTCGGGTGCTGCGAACCCGGCGAGGCCCGTGTTGACGCCGCACTGAACGAAGCCCTTGGCTTTCACGTCGTCAAGGGTAGCGGCCGATGCAGTGTTTGCGCCAATCCCCATGACAGCAGCGCCAATAAGGGCTGTCAGAATTCTTCTTGCCATTTTTTTGAACCTTTTCGGTTGTCGTTAGTTCCCGTCTGCACAATTTGTGCGCCCGTAGCGCGTGCAGCCTCAGCCACCCTCCTGGCGTGAGTGGAATCTATCTCATGCCCAAATTCCATGAGGGTCAAGAGATGATGCCAATTTTCTGTTTTTTCATGTGAAAAACGTGAAATGCGCCAGAAGTTTAGGCATATTGCTGGAAAAATTTGTGAGTTTTGAGCAAAAAACCGCCAGTTGCGCGTGTTTCGGGATTCGGCATGAAACGCATCGAATCCCCTTGACCCGACGCAAGCTGCGGTCGATGAGTTGGCGTCGAATCTCAAAAGCGGATCTCCCAATGGCAGACAAGATGAGCGCGCGTGACGGCATGGGTATCAACACCCGCCTTGCGCATACCGGCAACAATCCCCACGACTACTATGGTTTCGTCAATCCGCCAGTGGTTCATGCTTCGACCGTGCTGTTTCCGAACGCGAGAACCATGGAGACGCGGGCGCAGAAATACACTTACGGCACACGCGGCACGCCGACGACCGATGCGCTCTGCAATGCCATAAACGAGCTCGAGGGAGCTGCCGGAACGATTCTCGTTCCCTCGGGGCTTGCGGCCGTGACCGTGCCTTTCCTTGCCTATCTTTCGTCCGGCGACCATGCCCTCATCGTCGATTCGGTCTATTTCCCGACCCGGCATTTCTGCGACACGATGCTGACCCGGCTCGGTGTGACGGTCGAATATTACGATCCGATGATCGGCACCGGAATCGAGAGCCTGATCAGGCCGAACACGCGGCTGGTGCACACGGAGGCGCCGGGATCGAATACGTTCGAGATGCAGGATATTCGGGTCATTGCCGACGTCGCCCATCGCCACGGCTGCATCGTGACCATGGACAACACCTGGGCAACGCCTCTCTATTTTCGGCCGCTCGAGCATGGTGTCGACATTTCGATCCATGCCGCCACCAAATATCCGTCCGGCCATTCGGACGTCCTTCTCGGAACGGTGTCCGCCAATGCCGCCCACTGGCCAGCGCTGAGCGAGGCGATGGTGACGCTCGGCGTCTGCGTCTCGCCGGACGACAGTTACCAGATCCTGCGCGGCTTGCGCACGATGGGCGTTCGCCTCGAGCGGCATCAGGAAAGCGCGCTTGCAATCGCCAACTGGCTCGATAGCCATGAAGAGGTCGCACGCGTGCTGCACCCGGCTTTGCCGAGCTTCCCCGGGCACGAGCTGTGGAAGCGCGACTTCGGCGGCGCAAGCGGCATCTTCTCATTTGTGTTGAGGGCCGATCCCGACAAGGCCAAGGCAAAGGCCCATGCCTTTCTCGACGCGCTCTCGCTCTTCGGTCTCGGCTATTCGTGGGGTGGGTTCGAGAGCCTTGCCCTCCATGTGAACCTCTCCGACCGGAAGATCGCCAAGGCGCCCTCGGAGGGCCCGGTGATCCGGCTGCAGATTGGGCTGGAGGACGTCAAGGACATCCGCCGCGACATCGAGGCGGGCTTTGCCGCGGCAAATGCGGTCTGAGGCCTCGACTGGATTAGGCTCAGGAAGCCCTATCGCCCGGCAGCGCCGTAGCCGTAGAGCCAATCCAGATCGGCGGCAAGCGCCTCCGGGCTCCTGAGAGCGAGGATCAGGTCCCGCCCGACTCTCAACGGGCCACGGGCGTGATAGGCGAAGCGGTTAATGGCGCCGCGGCTGCGGACGCGGCCGATCCGTGGTTTGCGGGTGCCCTCATACCGCGCAAAAGCGGACGACGGGTCGGCGCACCCGGCGAGGCAGTGGGCGAGTTCGCGGGCGTCCTCGATCGCCATAGCTGCGCCTTGGGCCGCGAACGGCGTCATCGCATGGGCGGCATCGCCTATGAGCACGATATCGCGCCCGTTGTGCCACGCGCCATCGTCAACCGTGAAGAGAGGCCAATAGGTTGCGGACGCGGCGTTTTTTAGCATCGAAAGCAGGCTGGCGTGCCAGCACTCGAACGCCGCGGCAAGTACCCGTTGCCGCTCTTCTGAATTATGGCCTGCCCAGGCCTCGTCGGCCGGCCTGCCACTCGCGATCGCGACGAGGTTGAAGCTGTCTGTTTCCCTGATCGGATAGGCGACGAGATGTGCGTCTGGGCCGAGGAAGGCCGTGACGCGATCGCCTGACAGGCAATCCGCCGCCTGCGCGCGAGGGATCATCAGCCGCCAGGCGACATTGCCGGAGAAACGGACGCAACCTGCACCGGGGACGGCGGCTCGCACCTCCGACCGGATTCCATCCGCACCGACGATCGCTGCCGGGCGCCGACCGATCGCATCGACGATAGCCTCTGCAGGGTCCCCTGCAATGCGCGTTCCGAGATGAAGGCGGCAGCGCGGCTCCGACTGGACCGCATCCAGAAGAATTCGTTGCAGGCTGGCGCGATGGAGCACGCCATAGGGTGCCGCCCAGCGGCCGCGGGCGTTGGAACCCGCCGGAACGCGTGCAAGCGGGCGCAGCGAGTACCCGTCCGCAAGCACGATTGCCACCGGTTCGCTCCACACCGCCTGAAGCTGGGGAAGCAGGCCGAGTTCGATCAGGATTCGGGAGGCGTTCGGCGAGAGCTGCAGTCCGGCGCCGACTTCCTCGAGCGCCTCGGCCTGTTCGAGGATATCCGCTTCGAATCCCTGTCGCGCAAGACAGAGGGCCATTGTCAGGCCGGCAATGCCGGCGCCGACGATCGCGATCGGGCTCCTGTCATGCATCGACGCCGCGCCGACAGCCGCGGAGGGATCAGGCGGCCTTGTTTTCGAAGAGGCAGCCCGGCGGCATCGTTTCCGTCGCCCTCAGCGAGGGATTAAAGCGGTAGAGCGTCGAGCAATAGGAGCAGACCTTCTCGTTCTCGTCGCCCATGTCGATGAAGATATGCGGATGGTCGAAGGGAATTGATGCGCCGGTGCACATGAATTCCTTCACGCCGATCTCAATGACCCGGTGCCCGCCGTCGTTCTGGAAATGGGGGATGCTGTGGCCGGCCATGTCTTACTCCGATGAATGCAAGTCTTAACGTCGAATTTTCCGGCACCATAGTGAGCTTCGGCGCAAATGTGTAGCAGCAAACATGACGCGTCTGTGGTTTTTGGGCAGCAGGGCTTTTCGCTCACGGCGTTAAACCCTAGTTTGCGGCAATATGGGAGCAGAGCGGAATGCGCACATGCGTTCGCACCGCAGCTTACTCCTTTGTTTTTGCCGCATTTGTGCGACGTCAGGTGATGCCACCTGACTGCAAAATGCTCTAGCACGCCAGGACCCGAAATGGACTTGAACCCGCCGCCATTTTCCCACTTCGTTCATGACGGGCTGGAAATCGCCTATTTCGACGAAGGCGACCCTTCGGGCGATCCGATCCTGCTCATCCACGGCTTTGCTTCGAGCGCCAATGTCAACTGGGTGTTCCCGGGCTGGCTCAAGACTTTAGGCGATGCCGGCTATCGGGTGATCGCGCTTGACAATCGCGGCCACGGCGCAAGCAGCAAGCCCCACGATGCCTCTCTCTATCATCCGCCACAGATGGCCGGCGACGCGGCCGCGCTTCTCCAGCATCTCGGCATCGGTGAGGCGCATGTCATGGGCTATTCCATGGGCGCGCGCATCTCCGCTTTCCTGGCGCTCGGGCATCCGCACTGCGTCCGCTCCCTCGTCTTCGGTGGGCTCGGGATCGGCATGGTGACCGGCGTCGGAGATTGGGATCCGATCGCCGGCGCTTTGCTTGCGCCATCGCTCGAGGACGTGACGCACGAACGCGGCCGCATGTTCCGCGCCTTTGCGGACCAGACGAGAAGCGATCGCCAGGCGCTTGCCGCCTGTATATCGACCTCGCGCGATCTGATATCGGTCAAGGATATCGGGCTCATAGAGGTGCCGGCCCTGATCGGCGTCGGGACGAAGGACGACATCGCCGGATCGGCTGAGGAACTCGCCGCCCTGATGCCGCATGCCAAGGCGCTGGACATTCCGGGGCGCGACCATATGTTGGCCGTAGGCGACCGGGTGTTTAAGAAGGCGGTGCTCGAGTTCCTCGCAGAGGTCGAGCGAAGATAAGGCGTCATCGACCTTTGTCGCAGGACGGGCCATTTATGTCGGCAGGGAAATGGCTTATATATGGCCCATCGACGGCGCAGACCTCAAATTTGTCGGGAAGGAGCGCGACCATGGTCGCAAAGACCGAACTTCGTCATGCGGAATCGCTGAAGGCGATCGACCCTATCTGGGATAGCCTGCGTGAAGAGGCGCGGATGGCCGCCGAGCGTGACCCGATGCTAGCCGCCTTTCTCTACTCGACCGTGGTCAATCAGCACTCTCTGGAAGAAAGCGTGATCTACCGGATCTGCGAGCGGCTGGACCATCCCGACCTGCAGGCAAATCTGCTGCATCAGACTTTTTCGGAAATGCTCCAGGACTGGCCCGAATGGGGCACCATCCTGCGCGTCGATATCCAGGCTGTCTACGACCGCGATCCTGCCTGCACCCGCTTTATCGAGCCGGTCCTCTACTTCAAGGGCTTTCACGCGATCCAGACACATCGTCTCGCGCACTGGCTCTGGAACCGCGGCCGGAAGGATTTCGCGCTCTATCTGCAGAGCCGCTCCTCCAGCGTCTTCCAGACGGACATCAATCCCGCCGCTCGCATCGGACGCGGCATCTTCCTCGACCACGCGACCGGTCTCGTCGTCGGCGAGACCGCCGTCATCGGCGACAACGTGTCAATCCTGCACGGCGTGACGCTTGGCGGCACCGGCAAGGAAGGCAGCGACCGTCATCCGAAGATCGGCGACGGCGTGCTGATCGGCGCGGGCGCGAAGATTCTCGGCAACATACATATCGGTCATTGCTCGCGCGTGGCTGCGGGTTCGGTAGTGCTGAACGCGGTACCGCCGAAGACGACTGTCGCCGGGGTTCCGGCAAAGGTCGTCGGCGAAGCCGGATGCTCCGAACCGTCGCGCCAGATGGATCAGCTCCTGACGAGCTTCGACATCTAAGCAGCTTCCGCAAACTGTCCCGGTTTTGCGATCGGAAGCTGCGGCAAACAAGGAATCTAAGCTGCCATTCATGGGTCGGCCCACAAATGGCTGCTTAGGCTAGGCACGGCCGCAAAGCAGCGCGCTCCTCCTCCGATTATCGCTGGAGAAAAAGTCTCGCGCTTTCAACCTTTTGCGGCCGGGGTCCGGCATCTCCACAGGCGGCCAGCGCCGGAGTGGGTTTACACCTGGTGATGTCGCATGCGAGAAGCGCCGCAAATCAACGGCTACGGAGAATAGATTTGAAGCCCGAAGAGATCCGCAAGCTTGAGGCTTATTTCAAGCGCACCTTCAACCAGTCGATGGTCGTCAAGGCTCGCCCCAAAAAGGATGAATCCGCCGAAGTTTACCTTGGAGACGAATTTCTCGGCGTGGTTTTCCGCGATGAGGAGGATGGCGAGCTTTCCTACAATTTCTCGATGGCGATCCTGGATATCGATCTCTAGATCACCATGATTTTAGGTCGGATCGACCTAAATCATAGCGCGGGATCCGGGCGGAAAACCGCACACACTTTTCCTGATCCCGTGCTAAATCGGGAAGCGAACCGTGTCATTCTGAGCATGCGGCCGCAAAATTTCCGATTTTCAATGGTACCCGGTCTGAGCAATCAGGCCGGGCTTTTCTTCGTAAAGTCATACTTTCATGCCGCTTCACGAAGAAAGCCGCTGAGAACGAGGGCCATTCGTCACGCTTTGCAGGAATAGTTCTTATTGCAGCGCACACTTACCTTGACTTTTTGTGCGTCGCACATAGACTTTCCCCGCACTCTGCCCCCACACGAAAAGGAGACGCCCCGATGTTTAACTTCGACGACGCAAACAAGAAGAGCAAGGAAGCGATGGATGTGGCTGTAAAAAGCTACTCCGCTCTGACCAAGGGTTTTCAAGCCATCGCTACCGAAGCCGCGGACTATTCGAAGAAGAGCTTCGAAGATGGAGTTGCGCATATCGAAAAGCTCTCCAACGCCAAGAGCCTCGAGGCCGCCTTCGAACTTCAGACGAATTACCTGAAGTCGAGCTATGAAAATTTCGTCAGCGAGGCGACGAAGATTGGTGAGATGTATGCCGACCTCGCCAAGGATGCTTACAAGCCCTACGAGGCTCCGGTTGCAAAGGCTGCCGCTCAGGTCAAGTCTGCCGCTGCCGCCTGACCACGGGACGATCGCCATCTCAGAAAAGGCCGGTCGCGGGCGCCGCGGCCGGCCTTTTGGTTTTTGATTTCCGCTACGGTGACATGGTAGTCCGGCGGAGCGGCAGAATTTTCATCAATCTTGTGCTTCGCCTTGCGAATATGATTGCAGTGCGTCGCGTCGGCCTTAAAATCCAAGAACGAACCATTAGATAAAAGGCAAGCAGGCCCCAGTCATGTTGATGGGCGAGGCCGGTGAGGGAATGGAATAGAATGATCGCCATGCCGGTCCGGATGCAGAAGGGAAGCGAAGGAAACGGAGGCGGGCCGAGCCGTGGCACCTCCGTCATTACGCGCACCAAGCAGAAGACCAAGAAGCCGAGTTTGTACCGCGTTCTGCTTTTGAATGACGATTACACGCCGATGGAATTCGTCGTCCATATTCTGGAGCGCTTTTTCCAGAAGGACCGGGAAGAGGCAACACGCATCATGCTTCATGTCCACAACCACGGCGTTGGAGAATGCGGCGTCTTCACCTACGAGATCGCCGAAACCAAGGTGACGCAGGTGATGGATTTCGCCAGGCAGCATCAGCATCCGTTGCAATGCGTCATGGAAAAGAAATGAGGATTTAACGTGCCAACATTTTCGCCCAGCCTCGAAAAGGCGCTGCATCAGGCACTGACTTTTGCCAACGAGCGCCATCACGAATATGCGACGCTCGAGCACCTGCTGCTGGCATTGATCGATGATCCCGATGCGGCGGCTGTGATGGGCGCCTGCAATGTTAATCTCGAAACGCTTCGCAAGACCGTTACCGATTATGTCGACAATGAATTGTCGAACCTGGTGACCGGTTATGACGAGGATTCGAAGCCGACCGCCGGCTTTCAGCGCGTAATCCAGCGTGCCGTCATTCACGTGCAATCGTCCGGCCGCGAAGAAGTGACGGGCGCCAACGTCCTCGTTGCGATCTTCGCCGAGCGCGAGAGCCATGCGGCCTATTTCCTGCAGGAGCAGGAGATGACGCGCTACGATGCGGTCAATTTCATCTCGCACGGCATCGGCAAGCGACCGGGCAGTTCGGAGTCGCGACCGGTCCGCGGTGCCGAGGATCAGGATTCCGAGCAGAAGCCATCGCGCGAGAGCGAGGAAGCCGGTCCGAAGAAGCAGCAGGATGCGCTTACCGCTTACTGCGTGAACCTCAATGAAAAGGCGAAGTCGGGCAAGATCGACCCGTTGATCGGCCGTCAGGCCGAGGTCAACCGAACGATCCAGGTGCTTTGCCGCAGGTCGAAGAACAATCCGCTCTATGTCGGCGACCCGGGCGTCGGCAAGACGGCGATTGCCGAAGGGCTTGCAAAGCGCATTGTCGAGAAACAAGTGCCGGAGGCGCTTCAGGACGCGACGATCTTTGCGCTGGACATGGGAACGCTGCTCGCCGGGACGCGCTACCGCGGCGATTTCGAGGAGCGGCTGAAGCAGGTGGTCAAGGAACTCGAGGATTATCCCGGAGCCGTCCTCTTCATCGACGAGATCCATACCGTCATCGGCGCCGGTGCAACGTCCGGCGGCGCGATGGATGCGTCGAACCTCCTGAAGCCGGCGCTCTCCACGGGCGCGATTCGCTGCATCGGATCGACGACCTACAAGGAATATCGCCAGTTCTTCGAGAAGGACCGGGCGCTCGTCCGTCGTTTCCAGAAGATCGACGTCAACGAGCCGACGATCGCCGACACGATCGAGATCATGAAAGGGCTGAAACCCTATTTCGAGGGTTATCACAATCTCAAATATTCGAACGAGGCAATTCGGGCTGCCGTCGAGCTTTCCGCCCGCTACATCAACGACCGGAAGCTTCCTGACAAGGCGATCGATGTCATCGACGAGTCGGGCGCGGCCCAGATGCTGCTTCCCGTAAGCAAGCGCCGCAAGCTGATCACCGAGAGGGAGATCGAAGCGACCATCGCCACCATGGCGCGCATTCCGCCGAAGACCGTTTCCAAAGATGACGAGGCGGTTCTCGCTAATCTGGAGAAGGAACTGCGGTCGGTGGTTTATGGTCAGGATCTGGCGATCGAGGCGCTCGCCTCGTCGATCAAACTTGCCCGCGCCGGCCTGCGCGAGCCCAACAAGCCCATCGGCTGCTATGTCTTCTCCGGCCCGACCGGCGTCGGCAAGACCGAGGTGGCCAAGCAACTGGCGGTGTCGCTCGGCGTAGAGCTGCTGCGTTTCGACATGTCAGAATATATGGAGCGGCATACGGTTTCCAGGCTGCTTGGCGCACCGCCCGGCTATGTCGGCTTCGACCAGGGCGGCCTTCTGACCGACGGCGTCGACCAGCATCCGCACTGCGTGCTGCTGCTCGACGAGATCGAGAAGGCGCATCCGGACCTGTTCAACATCCTGCTGCAGGTCATGGACCATGGTTCGCTGACCGACCATAACGGCAAGAGGATCGACTTCCGCAACGTCATCCTGATCATGACGACGAATGCTGGTGCCTCGGATATGGCCAAGCCAGCAATCGGCTTCGGATCGACCAAACGGACAGGCGAGGATATCGAGGCGCTGAACCGCCTGTTCACGCCGGAATTCCGCAACCGTCTCGACGCGGTGATCCCGTTCAACTCGCTGCCGACGCCGGTCATCCACCAGGTGGTGCAGAAGTTCGTCATGCAGCTCGAAACCCAGCTCGCCGAGCGCAATGTCACCTTCGACCTCGCGTCGGAGGCCGTCGCCTGGCTGGCCGAGAAGGGCTACGACGAAAAGATGGGCGCGCGTCCGCTGGCGCGTGTCATTCAGGAGAACATCAAGAAGCCGCTTGCGGATGAAATCCTGTTCGGCAAGCTCAAGAAGGGCGGCGTCGTCAAGGTGACGATCGGTATCAAGGAAGACGGCAGCAAGGGGCTGATCCTCGAGGCCGTGCCGGAGACGGCGCCGATCAAGCCGAAGGCGGAGGTGTCACGGCCTTCCAAGGGCTCAAAAGCGAAGAAGACGGGGGAAAGGGAAACCGTCGCTGCCGACGCGGACCCGAAAGCAAAGCCGAAGAAAGCGGCGTCCAAGTCCGGCTCTTCGGATGCGGCTCCGCTCAAGGGACGAACGGTTCCGAAAGTGCCGCGCAAGAAGTAGCGTGATCTCAACTGTGCAGGCGGTGCCGGAATGGCTCAATCCGGCATTGTCTACTTGAGGTGTGTCGCGGAGTTCCGCTCAATGCGGCGCACTCGAGTTCTACAGTTCCGGTTTACTCCCTCTGCCCTGCCGGGCATCTCCCCCACAAGGGGGGAGATCGGCAAGTGGCGAACTCCCGCACAACAAATGTTCATTGCCCGGATCAAAACGCTCTGACACCTGCTGCCTTCTGCAAGCGCGAGCTTCAGTCCTATCTCCCCCCGGGCGGGGGAGATGCCCGGCAGGCAGAGGGGATTGCCATTCCAGGCCTCCGTCGCAACTACAATGCCAGGGACGTGTACCCTCATGGAAGACGCTGAAGACGAGCGGTCATCCCTTGCCTGGTTTCTTAAAGGAGCAAGGGGCATTTTCAGCCTTCCGGCAGTGATCCTGATGCTGTCCTTCGTCGGCTTCTGTGCGCTGACCGTCCAGGCCGGCATACCTCCGGAGCAGGTCGTCTTCATGACCGGGGCGGTCTGGGCTCTGCCGGCGAAAGTCATCCTCGTTAGTTCGATTCTCGGCGGCGCCAGTCTCGCTACGGCCTTCCTGGCGGTCACGCTTTCATCGGTCCGCTTGATGCCGATGGTTGCCGCGCTCGTCCCGGAACTGCGCGGTCCGAAAACGCCGACCTGGCTGCTCCTGGTGTTGTCGCATTTCATTGCGATCACCGCCTGGGTTTTCGCGATGGAGCGGGTCCATGACGTGCCCCGCAACCACCGCGCCACCTTCTTCGCTGGCTTCGGCATAACGCTGGTCGCTGCCAATATGCTCGTGGTTGGGGTCGTCTACCACCTCGTCGCGGAATTCCCGCCGCTTGTCGCCGGCTGCCTGTTCTTCCTGACTCCCGTCTATTTCCTCGCTTCGATTTGGCATTCGGCGCGCCATCCGGTCATCTATGTCGCGCTCGCCACCGGACTCGTCGCGGGGCCCTTATGCTATTGGCTTGCTCCGGAATTCGACATTCTGCTCGCGGGCGTCGGCGGCGGAACGGTCGCCTGGTTCGGCGAGCGCCTGTGGCGCCTGCGGCGGGAGGCGAGAAAGTGAGCTGGATGGAGGGGTGGTGGGCCTATGTCTTCATCGCGGTTGCCGGCTGGCTTGCGACGGACATCTGGCGCTGGCTGGGCGTCATTGCCGGCAATCGGCTTCGCGAGGATTCGGAGGCCTTGAACTGGGTGAGGGCGGTGGCGACCGCTCTGGTCGCCGCCGTGATCGCAAAGCTGATTCTCTATCCGACCGGCGTGCTCGCGCAATCGCCGCTGTGGCTGCGGATGGCCGCGGTCATTCTTGGGGCATTCGGTTTTTTCCTTGGCCGGCAGAAGCCGGCGGCCGGCATAGCGACCGCGATCGCAGTTCTGGCCGCCGGGCTATGGTGGCTGGGGTTCTGAAGGGCACCGGAGCTTATACCAACGGCAGTAGATTACAGCGCCCGCCGGATCTTCTCCGCATTCGCGGCCAGCACGTCGCCATCTTCCATCTGACCGGAATGGGGCCTCAGCGGAACGCCCGCGCGGCGTGGAATGACGTGGAAATGCAGGTGGAAGACGGACTGGCCGGCCGGTGCCTCGTTGAACTGGATGATCGTGACGCCGTCGGCGTCGAACGCCTCCTTCGCCGCAACGGCGACCTTCTGGACCGTCGCGATCAGTGCGGGCAGGGTGGCGGGATCCGCGTCGAGGATGTTGCGGGACGGCGCCTTCGGCATCACGAGGACGTGCCCTTCCGCCTGCGGCATGACGTCCATGAATGCCACCGTCGCCTCGTCCTCGTAGACGCGCTGCGAGGGGATCTCGCCGCGCAGGATCTTGGCGAAGATATTGTTGCTGTCGTAGCCGCTCATGTGGTTTCCTCTCGTCGTTTAGCCGCGGGGCCGCCGCGTCGTTTATCTCACCGGCGCTCGCCTTTGCGGAACGGGCCGTGCTCGGCAAGATATTCGCCGGTCTCCTCCACGTCGCGGCGTTCTTGCTCCAGATAATCCGCCACCGCACGCGCCAGGCCCGGATGGGTGATGAAATGCGCCGAATGGGTCGTCACCGGCATATATCCCCGCGCCAGCTTGTGCTCGCCTTGCGCCCCGGCTTCGACGCGCCGCAGTCCGCGGGCGA
>JAPSJG010000485.1 GCA_031178305.1 Sinorhizobium sp. | reverse complement strand
CTATGCTAAGCCTCCTGCGGCTGCGCTGTTAACCGGTCAAGTTGCGCGCGAACTGGCTTCGACGCTGAAGCGTCTGCGCCTGGTACGCTCATTTCACTTGCCATGGCCCTGGCGGGCCAGTTGGTGCATCCCAGGTCATCACGGTGTTGCGGAAGGGCAGGTTCACTGCTCTCGCAAACGGACTGGAGCTCAGCTTCGTCGTTGCGCGCCAGTTTCTATGAGGCGATAGCGGGTGACTTCTCCCAGCGGGCAACACGCAGGTTCTCGATTTTCTTGGCTCGGCCACGTCGATCAGATCGGTGCCCGGATTGGGGCCTTCGATCACGGAGATGCAACCATTAAATTGGTTCGGAGACCATCACCTCTTATAGCTTGAAGTATGCGGTCGGTGCTCCAGGGAGGACGGAGCAGTCGTTTCCTCTTTTGGGGAAGGCGAGACATCGATCGTGCCACTTTTGGCCGGAAGACTTGTGCGGCCACATGCTATACCGCTGTTTTCAACTTGGCCTGTTCCAGCGACCAGTACTCCATGTCGAAGAGGTCGGCTTCGCTGATCGGGGTGAAACAGCCATAGGCTTCCGCGGCGTTGATTGCCCGCGCAGCCTGTTCGCAGAGATCTCCGCCGATTTTGGCCGCCTTGGCGTCCGCGCCGATTGCGAACATGCCTTTGCCAAGCACCAGAACCACCCGTGGATAGACGTCCAGTATGCGCTTTTGCTCGTTGGCGCGGGTCGCGTTTTTCTCAAAGTAGGCCCTGTAGCGGTCCGCATAGGCGGCTAACGCGCTCTCGATTGCGCATTCATCAGCATCCGCCCCGATGATCATCGGCCAGGGCTTGATGCGTATCACGTGGTCTGGCGTGACCGTGCCGCGCAGACTGATCGCCTCCACATTCGGCTTCGATGTGAGTTCGCGGATCGCTTCGGTCGAACGGTAATCGAGGAAGACACCCTTTGCAAAAGGCGACCCTTCCCGCATCAGTGCTTTTTCCAGCCGTGCAGCAAGCGCCGCGTCTGTCTCGCCGTCATTGGGCTGGGGGCCCGACAACGCCACGCCGGCGCGGGTAAGTTCCTGCTCCGCCAGTCTTACGAATTCGATCATCAGCTCATAAGAAGCACGGGCATCGTTTGCGAAGGTGAAGAGGCCGTGATTTTCCAGCCATAGGCCCTCGCAACCCGGATGGTTGCGATAGATCCGGTCGGCGGCAATGGAAAGATCGAAGCCGGGCATCACATAGGGCACATAGGCGAGGCGATCGCCATAGATGCGGCGAACGGTGTCGCGCATGTTCGGCTGATCGGCGAGCGCCAGGATCGCTGTCGCATGCGTGTGGTCGACATAGGCAAAGGGCAAGAAGGCGTGCAGCAGCGCTTCGACGGACGGGTTCGGCGCGTCCTCCTCGATCAGGCTGGCACGCAACAGTAAGACCATGTCCGGATCTGAGAGTTTCGGGGTGTTGCGGGCTTCGAGCAGCGGCGCAAGGCGCACTGCGGGCAGGCCCGCTGCCTCGATCGTGTCGAGGTCCCAGCCGCTGCCCTTGATGTGCATGAGCTCTTCGCCCGCGTCAGACCTTACCTTGACCGACGTGTTGCCGCCGCCGTGCAGCACAAGGTCCGGGTCGCCGCCGATGATACGGGAGGTGTAGATACGAAGGCCGAGTGCCTCGCTCTGTCCTGCGGCGCGTGCCGTCTCCACAAAACGTGCTGCGTCCTCGTCGTTCCAGCGGCTTTCCATGCGAATTGTCCTGTCCATGAATGAAGATCGGCAGGCAGCCGGAGCCGCCCGCCGTTTATGCGTGCTCAGAAGTCGAAGTTGCCAATGTTTTCCTTGGTGAAAACGGTGCGCTCCGGCAGCAAGATGATGCCGTTGCCATCGGCTTCGTAGTCGTAGCCTTGTACCTTGTTGGCTGAGACTTCGACGGTACCGACGCCGGGGATCTCCAGCTTCTCGCCGACCTTCATCGGCCCGTTCTTCAGGACGTGATCGGCAACGAAGACCGAGATCTTGCCTTGCTGCGTGACGTCCCAAAGGCCGAAGCGCTGGATCGTGCCGCGCTCGATATAGGGCCGCATGACGTTTGGAGTGGAGAAACCGACGATGGTGACGCCCTCGGCGCGCTTCAAGTTTTCCGCAGCCTGCGCTGCTGCCGGCAGGGCGTTGGCATCGGGCGCGATGATCGCGTCGAGGTCAGGATAGGTCTGCAGGATGCTTTCGGCCGTCTGCAGCGACTTCTGAGCGTCGTTGTAGCCGTACTGGGTGGTAACGATTTCCCAGCCCGGGTGCTCCTTGGCGATCTTCGCCTTGGCGGCTTCCGCCCAGGCGTTCTGGTCGGTCACGGTCGGGCTCGAGTAGAAGAAGGCGACCTTTGCCTTTTCCTTCATCACGCCCTCGGCCGCCATGTCGACCAGAAGGCCGCCAAGCTGCTCAGGCGTGCCTTGGTTGATATAGTAGCTGCGGCAATCCGGGTTGACGTCGCTGTCCCAGGTCATGACGAGCACGCCGCGCTCCATGGCGCGCTTCAACGCCGGGCAGAGGCCGTCCGGAGAGACGGAGGAGACGATAAGCGCGTTGTAGCCCTGGTTGACGAAATTGTTGATGAACTGGACCTGCCCGGAAACGCTCGGCTCCGTCGGGCCGTCATAGGTGACCTTGGCGCCGACTTCCTCCCCCGCCTTCACCGCGCCGGCGCCGCCGGAGGTGAAGAAGCCGACACCCACCAGCTTGGGGATGAAGGCGATCTGGTTTTCCGCATGCGCAGCGCCCGAGGCGAGCATGGTGCCGGCCAAAAGCGCCGCGGCGAGGGCGCCGGATTTCACAATAGTCTTGATCATTCTCATTCTCCTCCTGAAGTGACGGCCGCCCGGTTCTGTCTCTGTTGCCGGGCGACTGCGATGAAATCGGCCAGCATCGCGCTTGCGTGGCGCAATGCGACCGCGACGACCAGCAACCCTCCCGAAAGTGCGCTGGAAATCTGGCTGGGGACGCCGGCCGCCTGCAAACCCTGCTGCAGGTAACCGATGACGAAGGTGGCAAGCAGGGTGCCGAGGATGGAGCCCTGACCGCCAT
>JAPSJG010000041.1 GCA_031178305.1 Sinorhizobium sp. | reverse complement strand
GCTATATCGAGAAACTCGAAAAGGTCGGCATTCCGCTCGTCTACGTGGATTTCCGCGAAAAGCCGATGGAAAACACCGAGCCCAGCATGCGCCTGATCGGCAAGCTGTTCGGCAAGGAGGAGAAGGCCGAGGAATTCATCAAGTTCCGCGCCGAGCAGATCGCCAGGGTCGCGGATGTCCTGGCGAAGGCCAATCCGAAGAAGCCGCTCGTCTTCATGGAGCGCGCCGGCGGCTATTCCGACGATTGCTGCATGTCCTTCGGCGACGAGAACTTCGGCAAGATGGTCGAGTTTGCCGGCGGCGTGAACATGGCCAAGGACATCATTCCGGGCACCTTCGGCACGGTCAATCCGGAACAGATCATCGCTTCCAACCCGGACCAGGTCATTATCACTGGCGGCAACTGGGAAGGCTATGTTCCCGGCGGCGACTGGGTCGGCGTCGGCTATGGCGCGGATGAGAAGGAAGCGCTGCGCAAGCTCGAAAACCTGACCAAGCGCCCGGCCTTCACCGAAGTGAAGGCGGTCAAGGACGGCAATGTCCACGCCATCTGGCACCAGTTCTACAACAACCCCTATCAGTTCGTGGCCATCCAGCAGATCGCCAAGTGGCTGCACCCGGATCTGTTCAAGGATCTCGATCCGGAAGCGACGTTCAAGGAACTGCACGAGCGTTTCCTGCCGCTGCCTTACAAAGGCGGTTACTTCGCCTCCCTGAATGTGAGCCAGTAAGCAATCGGATCGGAGGGCAGGGCCTTCCGGTCCTCTGTCCGTCGAGGTCTGCGAGATGCCGGTCCTGAAGAAGGTTCCACGAGAATTTCCTGCCGGCCACCTTCTGCCCGGCTATTTCGTCTCGCTTTCGGATGGGAGTGAATAATGGTGGCTGTCGCCGATGCAATCACCGGACTCGAAGGGCGCGGGCGCTACCGCGCTCTCGTCGCGCGTCGTATACTCCTGCTCTCCGTTCTTCTCGCGGCATTGTTCCTCTCCGTCGCAATCGACATGGCGCTCGGACCAGCCAATTATCCGATCGCTGATGTGCTGACGGCCATGTTTAATGCCGAAAGCGTCGGTGACCAGCTTCGCGTCGTGATCTGGGACATCCGCATGCCGATCGCGCTGATGGCGGTCACTGTGGGCGCCTCGTTGTCGCTCGCAGGCGCGCAGATGCAGACGATCCTGGCCAACCCCCTGGCAAGCCCCTTCACGCTTGGCATTTCGGCGGCTGCCAGTTTCGGCGCGGCACTCGGGCTCGTTGCGGGTGTGGCGGTCTTTCCGGTTGCGGTTCAGTACATGGTTCCGCTCAACGCCTTCCTGATGGCGATGATTGCGGCGCTCTTCATTCATTTCGCCTCGACCATGCGCGGCGTCACCGTCGAGACCATCGTGCTCCTCGGCATTGCGCTTGTCTTCACCTTCAATGCGGCATTGTCGCTGCTCGAATATCTGGCGTCCGAGCAGGCGCTTGCGGCCGTCGTGTTCTGGACGATGGGCAGCCTCACCAAGGCGACCTGGCCAAAAGTCTGGATCACCGGTGCGGTGCTCCTGATCGCCGTTCCGCTCTTCGCGCGCCGTGCCTGGGCCTTGACCGCGCTCCGGCTCGGCGACGACAAGGCGGCGAGTTTTGGCATCAATGTCCGGCGGCTGCGGCTCGAAACCATGCTGACGGTCAGCCTGCTGGCGGCGATCCCCGTGTCTTTTGTCGGAACGGTCGGCTTCGTCGGCCTCGTCGGTCCGCACATCGCACGCATGCTCGTCGGTGAAGACCAGCGCTTCTTTCTGCCGGCTTCCGTCCTCTGCGGCGCGCTCCTGCTTTCGGCGACTTCCGTCGTCAGCAAGATGATCATTCCGGGTGCGGTCCTGCCGATCGGCATCATAACGGCACTTGTCGGCGTTCCCTTCTTCTTCGTGCTGATCTTCACCAACAGGAGGCGTGCATGGTAGCCCTGAGGCTGGAAGACGTCGGCGCCACCTATGGCCGGCGCACCGTTTTGTCCGGCATATCCACCGGGCTGCTGCGAGGCGGACGGCTGACCGCTGTCATCGGCCCAAACGCGGCGGGGAAATCGACGCTCTTCAAGCGCATCGCCGGCCTTGCCGGCGGCCCCGGCGTCGTGCACCTCTCCGACACGGCCAACGGGCCGCAGACGATCTGCTACATGCCGCAGGATACCGGCGCCAATGCGGTGCTGACGGTTTATGAATCCGTGCTGCTCTCTGCGAAACAAGGTTCCGGCTGGAAAGTCAAAGAGGAAGAGCTGGCGGAGATCGATCGGGTGCTGTCGGCAATGAAAATCGATGATCTGGCGTTTCGCGGCTTGGGCGAGCTCTCGGGCGGTCAGCGCCAACTGGTGTCGATCGCCCAGGCGCTGGTGCGCAAGCCGGAAGTTCTCTTGATGGATGAGCCGACATCGGCACTCGACCTCTTTCGTCAGATCGAAGTGCTCGGCTTCATGAAGCGCCTTTCGGCAACATCGGGCATGGCGGTACTGATCGCGCTGCATGACCTCAACCATGCGCTGCGCTATTGCGACGACACGATCGTCATCAACGGCGGTTCGGTGGCGGCGAGCGGTCCGACCCAGGAAGTCATCACGGCGGATATGCTGAAGTCCGTCTACCGCGTCGACGCCCGGGTCGAGATCTGTTCCCTCGGGCGGCCGATGGTAATCGTCGACGATTCACTTTCCGCTGCCTGAGACGACCACGCCCGGCGTCGCCAACAATGCAACATCAGTCGCATTGTCTGCCGCTGTAGCCGACGGAGATCGGGCCCGTGCTGCGCGGCCGAGCGGGTTCGGCCGCACTTTCGCAGTTAGAGGAAGAGCGAGTCGTCGTAGCGCGTCACGCCGGTCAGAACGATCCGGTCGCGGTCCCCGTCGAGGGTGAGGACCAACGATCCGAGCAGGCTCTTGTGGTCGACCACTTCGGCTCCGCCGAGGTCGATTGCGTCGATGCCAACTTTGAAGTCGCCGATCACTGTGCGGTCGCGATGACCGTCGCGCGTTTCCGCGGCGAAGAGGAAGACGTCGGCGCCTGCGCCGCCGCGGACGCTATCGAGCGCTCCCCCGCCGGCCGCAATGAGATCGTTGCCGTCCCCGCCGTCGATCCAGTCGCTGCCGCGGCCGGCACGAAGCACATCGGCGCCAGCGCCGCCTTTGAGGCGATCAAGTCCGGCGCTTCCGATGATCACGTCGTTGCCGCCGCGGCCGTCGAATTGCAGCGCACCCTTGGCGCCCTCCCATGGCGCCAGCAGGTCGTTGCCGTCCGTTCCGACATAGCTGCGCGGCGCCGGCGTCGTCTCGTCTTCGGTCGAGAGCTTCCAGATGTCGAGGTCTAGCGCCGCCGTGCCGCCCTCGGCGAAGAGCTCGACCCCGAGGCTCTCCAGATCGGGGAAGATCTGGTCGGTGATCGTGCGCAGGCCGTCATTGGCGAAAAGCTCGACGGAAGCCGCATCGACGAAGATGTGCAGCTTGATCTCGCCCTCCGGCGTGACTGAAAGCGGCGCGGCATGGATGGCCGCGAAGCTTTCCGCCGGAATGATGCCGGACTCGCTCCGGTCGATGAAGACCTTGCCCGTCTTGGCGTCGTAGCCGACGAGCGTCGCCTCGCCGTCTCCGACCCGCACCTTGACGCCGAAGCGTGAGGCCTCCGCCTCCGCGGCGTCGAAGGTGGCGATGATCTCCAGGGCGTTGCCCTCGAAGGGCGCCTTCAGCGACCCGTCGCCGACGGTCACGTCCTCGACCGAGACATGCTCGCGGCGGAGCTCCTTGAGCTGCTCGATCGGCGTCTGGATCAGCCGCACCTCGCCATCGATCTCGCGCAGCGAATATTCGCGCGGGATCGTCATCGAGCCGCGGAAGTCCCCTGTCGGGATCGAGGCAGCATAGGTCCAGTTGTTCATCCAGCTTATCGCGGTCGGCCGCGCGCCCTCCGGCAGATTGTGCCAGGAGATCGTGGCGTAGTTGTCTGCCCCGTAGTCGATCCAATCCGCCAGGAACTCCGACGTCGGATAGGCGCTGTCGGCGAAGGTGATCGCGTCGACATTGATGTGGCCCCAAGCGCCGGTGTTGTAGTCGATGATCTCGATCTGCGCCTCTTTCCCGACATATTGCGAAACATCCCAGCCCTTCCAATCAAGGACCTCGTCGAAGTTTCCGCTTGCGGTCGCGACCCGTTGGCCATCGACAATCAGATTGATCGCGGTCGGGCTGAGCTGGGTCGGTGTGAAGGCCTCGTCGGCGAATTCGATCCGGTCGACGAAGATATGGCCCCAGCTGCCGCTGGTGCTCGCGTCGCGGATCCGGATCTGCGCTTGCTGGCCGACATACTCCGACACGTCCCACGAGGTCCAGTCCAGGATACCGCTGAAGTTGCCCGTCGCGAAGTCGACGACCTGGCCGTCGATGATCAGGTCGACCGTGGTGCCGAACTCGCCCGTATGGCCGCCGCCGCCCACGCGGACGTTGATGAAGTCCTTAGTGATCGTGAAGGCGTCCGAGGTGAGCTCGCCCGTGGCTGGGTCGCCGGTATAGAAGGTGTCGAGAACCCGGCCGACGTCAGACCCGAAACCGCTGCCGGACGAAGTGCCGATCGGGCCGAGGCCGCCCGACCCGGCGAAATCGCCGGAAACCGTCCAACCGGGCGGTGGGCCGTCCACCTCCCAGTCCTCGAAGATCTCGCCGGTTGCTGGAAGCGAGTCGTTCATCTCGATCGAATCGACCATGATGTAGCCGAAACCGCCGGAGTTCTCGTCGACAATCCGGATCTGGGCGGATCTGCCGATGAACTCCTCAACGTCCCAGTGCTGTTGGCCGAGCGCCTCGCTCCATCCTCCTGATGCCGTCCGCACGATCCGCCCATCGACGATGAGCTGCATCTGGGTCAGCGGATCGTGCGTGTCGACGCCATTGTGGTTGCCGCCGCCGATCTTGAAGTTGATGTACTTCGCATCGATCACGAACTCGGGCGAGGTGATCGTCCCTGTGGGGCCGTCGTAGGTCCCATCAGGCACGTTGAACGTGCTCAGGAGCCCGACCCCGTCCCAGTTTGCCAATTGCCCAGGTCCGTTCGAATTTCCCGCCACGACCGGGCTGGTCGTTGCAAAGTCACCCGTGCCAACCCAGCCTGCGGGCAGTCCGTACTCAAAGTCAGCAATGGTGGTGCCGCCGGGGGCGCCTGGATCGCGGATCGCGTCGAGGTTCATGGCGTGCCCGCCGCCACCGATCTTGAAGTTGATAAAGTTCTTCTCGATCGTGAACGTGTCGCTGAGCATCCGACCGGTACCGAAGTCGCCCGGATTGCCCTGCGGGTCGAGGAAGCTGTTGACGAGCCCTGCGCCGTCGAATCCAACGACCGGGGACTGGAAGCCGATGGCCCCCGAAGCCGGGCCGGAGCCGAAGGCAGAACCCTCGACCGTCCAGCCGTCATAACTGGACTCGAAATCTTCGAAGACGACGTCGCCACGCTGTCCAGCCGTCTTGATGTTATCGGCAGTGAAGGTGACGCCGTCCCAATCCCCGATGAAGTACTGCGCCGCCGACCCGCCCGCGATGCCGCCGGGATTAAGATTCTGGATCAGCAGATACTTGGTCTCTCCGGTGTTCTCGACCGTCATCTTGATGAGGTCGGGGACTTCCCAGATGCCGGCGACGGCGTTGGCCGGTCCGAAGGACGAAAGATAGCTCCAGCCCTTGAGGTCGTAGGACTTGTAGAACTCTGCCTCGCGGCTGAGCGGGCGGGCGACGCCCATGACCCAGTAGTCGTCGTTACCGGGATTGTCCTGCCAGAACACCTTCGGATCGCGGAATTCCGGGTCCGGGATGTCGAGAACCGGGTTACCATCGTAAAAGGTCCAGCTCATGCCGCCGTCTTGGCTGTAGGCGAGCGCCTGTTCCTGATCCTGGGGTTCGCCGTTCTGCGGCGGGATATTTGCGGTGTAGATCGCCACCACCGGCGGCTCGCCGTTCGGGCCGTAGCCGAAGCCGCTGGTGTCGTTGTAGTCCACGACGATGCTTCCGGAGAAGATCTGCTGCTCGGCGCTGTAAGGCAGCGCGACCTCGTGCTCGGTCCAGTTGACAAGGTCAGTGCTGGTGGCGTGCCCCCATGACATGTTGCCCCACTGGTTGCCCTCGGGGTTGTACTGGAAGAACATGTGGTAAACGCCGTCGAGATAGAACAACCCATTCGGGTCATTTATCCAGTTCGTTTCTGGAGTAAAATGGTAAGTCGGCCGGTAGGGCTCGTCGGTGGGCCCTGTTTCCTGGACAGGGGGAGACGGCAAGGCAACAGCGACCGAAGCAGATTCGGACCCGCTATAGCCGGGGTCGGGCCCTTCGGAGACTGCGTCGCCTTGGTGCCCGCCAATCTCAGGAAAGTTCGGTCCAATTCGAAGGCCATCGAATGCGTCGGCCGGCCCATGGGGCGAGAGAAAGCTCCAGTCCTTGAGGGGGGGCTTATTGACCTCTGCTTCGAGGACCAGCGAATGGGCGGCACCCATGTCCCGATGACCGTCGTCACCGGGATTGTCCTGCCGGAACACCGTGCGGTCGTGGCGGAACTCGGCTCGCTGGAGGATCGGATTGCCGTCGTCGGAGGTCCAGGCTACGTCGCGGTCCTCGCTGTCGGCGGGAACCTGCTCCTGATCGTCGGGTTCGGCGTCCGGGCCGTCGCCCGGGCCACTGGTGTTCCCGTCGTCGGTCTGCTCCTCGGCACTGTGAGGCAGCGCAACATTGCCGGTGATTGACTGAACGAGGTCAGTGTTCGGAGCCTGTCCCAAGGGCATATCGAGCTGGAACAATCCGGTCGGGTCGCTGATCCAGTTTGCCTGTGACGGAGAATTGTAGGTAGGCCGCTTCGCCGCGCTTGAAGTCATCTTTCCCTCCCGATTGCTAGGAGAGAGCAGTCATCGCTCGCTCCTGTCGCCTCAGATCGACCGACGTGCCTCGTCGGACAATGCCGCATTCCCATGGGCGCACAGGCGCCCCCTCCCTGGAAGCCTTGCAGTGCCGGCAATTGTCTCACGATGTCATATGCATCTTTTGCACTCTCCATGGATTGTCTCACGTTGTCAATAAGGCTTCTCTGAGATTGCTCCGACAGCAGATCGTCCGATATAAGGTGACTGAAGAAGCTTGGAGGCGCGGTTGATTACGCAGCGGGAGATTGCAAGACGTGCCCGGACGTCGCTGAAAACCGTCTCACGGGTCATCAATCGTGACCCGCTGGTGAACGCGGAGACGCGTGCGAGGATCGAAGCCATCATCGGCGAACTCGGCTATACGCCTTCTCAGGTGGCCCGCATGATGCGGTCGCAGAAGAGCAACGTCATCGGCTTCATATCCGACCGGGTCGCCACGACTTCCTCCTCGATCGAACTCATCCGCGGCGCCCAGGAGGCCGCCTGGAAATCCGGCAAACAGATGATGCTGTTCAACGTCGAACGGGGTAGCGAAACGGAACGCCACGCTGAGGAGCAGCTTGCCGCTTTTCGGGCCGAAGCGGTGATCTACGCGACCCCTTATCACCAACCGGTCGATCGCGCCGCAACCGGCATTCCCTGCGTGCTGCTGAATTGCTTCGACCCGGCTGGCCGGCACCACTCCATCGTGCCAGACGACTACCGCCTCGCGTACGAGCTGACGTCGATCATTCTCGATCGCGGCTACCGCCGACCGGCATTTCTGAACCTTCCCGAAGATATCGTCGCGGCTCCGCTTCGAGCGCGCGGCTTTGTCGAGGCCGGCGCGGCACGCGGCATCGATCTCTCGGGTGCCGTCCACACCGCCGTCATTCGGGACAGCGCAGGGGCCCCGGTGTTCATTGCGGACCGCATCCTTCCCGGTCTTATGGCCGCGGCCGCTTGCCCCGACTTGATCCTCTGCGGCCAGGACATGCTCGCGATGAACGTCTACTTCACGCTGGCGGATCTCGGGCTCAAGGTCGGACAAGACGTTGGCGTGGCAAGCTTCGACAATCTGCACCCGATCGCGAAAATGCTGCAGCCGGGTTTGTCCACCATGGCGCTGCCTTACTACGAGATGGGGGCGGCCGCGATGCTCGCAGCGATCGATCCGGGTGCGCACCCGCCAGGGATCGTGCGTGTGCCCGGCCGTTTTGTCGAGCGGACGTCGTTCTGAAATGGCAAGGTCACCCTCCGCCTCGTGCGGGGCTGCGACCAGCCGTTCATCGCGCCAGTTGGTAGGCCGTGCGTTGCATCAGTTGAGGCGCACGCCTTCTGACGAAAACAGATGGATCTTCGCGGCGTCGGGGGCGATGGTGATCGGCTGGCCCGGATCCAGGTGGAGCCGGTCGCGCAGGACCAGCGTCGTCTCGGCTGATCCGATTTTCACGAGCACATGTGTTTCGGATCCCGTCGGCTCCACGACAATAACGGTGGCGGGAACACCGGTTTCGGCAATCGTCAGATGTTCCGGTCGGACTCCGTAGATACCGGCTGTACCGCCCTTGCCGTCGGTCGGCAGTGGCAAGGCGACCCCGCCATTGGTGACGAATGATCCATCCACGATCCTACCTTCGAAGAGATTCATCGCTGGCGAGCCGATGAAGGTCGCGACGAACGTGTTCGCCGGCTGGTCGTAGAGCTCCAGCGGCCCGCCGATCTGCTCGACCTTGCCGCCGCGCATCACGACGATCCGGTCCGCCATGGTCATCGCCTCGATCTGGTCGTGGGTGACGTAGACAGTCGTCGTCTTCAGGCGCTGATGGAGTTCCTTGATCTCGGCGCGCATGGTCACGCGCAGCTTGGCGTCGAGGTTCGACAGCGGTTCGTCGAACAGGAAGACCTGCGGATGGCGGACGATCGCGCGCCCCATCGCGACCCGCTGGCGCTGCCCGCCGGAGAGCTGTTTCGGCAGGCGATCGAGCAGCGGCTCGAGCGCCAGGATGTCGGCGGCCTCCCGCACGCGCCTGTCGATCGTTGCCTTGTCCTGCCCCTTCAGCTTGAGGGCAAACCCCATGTTCTGCACGACTGTCATATGCGGGTAGAGCGCATAGCTCTGGAATACCATGGCGATGTCGCGCTCCTTCGGCGCCACATCGTTGACGACGCGGCCGCCAATGCGGATTTCACCGCCACTGATGTCCTCGAGGCCGGCGAGCATGCGCAGAAGCGTCGACTTGCCACAACCTGAGGGGCCGACGAGGGTGACGAACTCGCCATCCTCGATGTCCATGGACACGCCGTGGATTACCGGGACGGCGCCATACTGCTTGCGAACCTGTTCGATCGTGACGGATGCCATGAATTCCTCCCTTGCTGTTCGTTCAGAGCGCGAGCTGCCAGACCCTGGCGGCCGCGACGGTGCCTGCCGGCGCGATGAGACGCGCCGAGCGAACGACCTCGAAGCCGGGCAGCCGCTTCGTCCCGGCCCAGCGGCCACCGTCGGCAAAGACCTCGATCGATCCCTTGTCGAGGAAGATGCGAAGCGCCGAGGGGCGCGCGTCCGCAGCGATGTAGCGAGGCAACCATTTTCCGTCCGCGACGTCGTAAAGCATGCTCAGGCCTTCCTGATCGACACGCACCCCGAGTTCGGCGTCTGGGTGATCGAATTCGAGATCGAAAGGGGCGCCGGCGGCGGAAAGATCGATGACGATCTCGACGGCGCCGTTGCCGAGCTCGACCGTTTCGCCGGTAACCAACCGGTCCTCGTCGAGAAGCTGCTGGCGCAGGCTGTCGACGGCCTCCACCGGCGGCGTGAGAAGCACGCCATCCTTGAGCAGGACCCGGCGGGGGAGCGTCATGGCTGTCGGAAAGTCGATCTTCTTGGAAATTTCCGTCCAGTTCGCAAGCCAGGCAATTCCGACAGGCCCGCAATGGTCGACAAAGGCCTGGAAGGCATAGGCGTCGGTCCCGAAATCGAGTTCCTGCTCGAACTCCTTTACGAAGCTCCGGCCGTCGAAGCGGCCGACGGTCGCGATCGTGATGTTGCGGCGACCGGTGGCTGGATCGCGGCTGGTGAGCAGGCCGAAGATCAATGCCCAGCGGGTCTGCCGGTCATTTGTCGGTCCGTCGAGCGGCACGATACAGGGGCACTCGGCGGCGGTCATACCGAACCGGTTCTCGCGGTGCAGTATGCCGATGAAGTTCCAGTCGCTGGCCGCGTCCGGATCGAAGGTTTCGTAGAGCAAGATCACGCCGCCCGCATGGTCGCGGCTGCCGAGAAGCATCTTCCAACGACCGTCCGGGCCCTTGATCACGTAGGGATCGCGGAAATCCAGCGTCAGGTCGAGACCTGCCGGGCGTTCAGGAAGAATGATCTCGGCCGGGCCGGCAGTGATCCCGTCGCGGGTGACCGCCGTCAACTGAACCTGCTCCTCCGGTTCTCGATCCTTGACCTGTTCGGTGAAGAAGACGCGGATGCCCGACGCCGCTCCGGGAACCGCAATGGCCGAACCGGAAAAGGCGCCGCCGCGGCCATCGGCCCTGGCTGAAAGCTCTGCCGAGGGAAACAGGAAGACCGGCAGGTGTTTCCAGCGGAGATAATCGTCGGAGACGGCATGGCCCCAATGCATCGTGTTCCAGCGCCGGCTGTGGGGATAATGCTGATAGAAGAGGTGCACCTTGTCGCCGAAGCGGCCGAAGCCGTTCGGGTCGTTCATCCAGCCAAAGGGTGGACGGAAGTGGTAGCTGCCCGGTACGGCCGGCGCTGCGTTTGCCTCGCCGCTGTGGAGCACGAGGATGCCTTTCTCCAGCACGTCCTGCTGCGAGAAGACGTAGACGACGGACAAGGCCGTCGTGGCGGCATCATGAGTAAGGAGGGTTTCGCCGCCTTCTTCTAGGACCAGCGCTTGGTGTTCGAATTCCTCACTATTGCGTGCGGTGAGGCGTGCGACTTCCCGCCCCTTCCGCTTGACCTTCAGCACGGCGGTCGTGTCGGCATGAGTCGCTTTCAGCCAAGCGTGCAGTGTGGCGCCCGCCGGAAGGACGGCACTCAGCGTCTCGAGGCTGCCGTCGAGAAGGGAAGAGGGATCGGCATGGCTTGTCATTGATCAACCTTTCACGGCACTGCCAACGAAGGAACTGACGAACCAGCGCTGGAAGGCGAGATAGAGAACGAGGATCGGGAGCATCATCAGGACGGAGGCCGCCATGGCACGGTCCCAGTAGATACTGTCCTGGCCGAAGAAGGTGGCGATGGCGACGGCGATCGGCCGGGCATAATCGGTCTGTGTCACCAGGATCGGCCAGAGATACTGGTTCCAGGACTCGATCCCCATCAGGATCGAGACAGTGGCGAGTGCCGGCAGGCTCAGCGGCAGGAAGATCGAGCGGTAGATGCGGAACACCGAGGCGCCATCCATCTCGGCCGCTTCGAAGAGCTCCTTCGGAAGCTGGGCGAAGAACTGATAGAACAGGAAGATGTAGAGCGGGCTGGCGATCCAGGGGACGATCTGCACGGCAAAGGTATCGGTGATGCCGGCGCGCGATACCATGATCACGAGCGGCATGATGATGCTCTCCTGCGGGATGACGTAGAGAGCGATGACCAGCGACAGGATCAGCGCACGGCCGCGCAGCGACCCCCAGGCCAACACGAAACCGGCCATGGAATTGACGATCAATCCGGCGCCGACGGTACACCCCAGAATAAACAGCGAGTTCAGCAGATAGCGGCCAAAGGCGAGCTCACCTGAGAAATTGCCGACCTCCGCGAAATTCGAAATAGTCGGGTTCGACACCCAGAAGGCCCGGAAGCTGCCCATGTCCGCGAGAATCTGGAAGCGGTCGTCCTTGAGGCTCGCCACAACCAGCATGAGCAGCGGCGAGACGATGACGAGGGCAATGACGAGAATGCAGGCGGTCTGGACGAGGCGCAGCGAACCAATGGCGGAGCGCTCGCGCGTCACTTCAGTCTGCATTGCGGTAATGGCGAGATCAGACATCGAAACGCCTCAGAAGCTGGCGCTGCAGGAGCGCGATGACGAGAACGATCAGGAAGAGAATGACCGAGACGGCCGAGGCGAGCCCGAGCTTCTGTTCCTCGAAGCCGGTGCGCACCATGTAGTGCACCACGGTTTCGGTGCTGCTCTTCGGCCCGCCCTGGGTCAGGATCGCGACCTGAGTGTAAAGCTTGAATGCCTGGATCGTGGTGATCACCAGCACGAACACGTGTGTGGGTCTGAGGCCCGGCATGGTCACGTGCCAAAAGCGCTGGAAGGCATTTGCGCCGTCGATCCTTGCGGCGTCGTAGAGCTCGTCGGGAATGCCCTGCAATCCGGCGAGGTAGACGATCATCTGGAAACCGTAGGCCTGCCAGGCCGAAAGCAGCACGACCGAGAACATCGCCCAGTTCGGGTCGCCGAGCCAATCGATCGGCTGGATGCGCCCGCCGGAGACGAAGCCGATCACCTGGTTGAGCGGCCCCGTCGGATACTGAAAGAGCGTCCCCCAGATCACGCAGACGACCACCATTGAGGTGATGGCGGGCAGAAAGAACATCCCCCGGAAGAAATTGCGAAACGGCAGCTTCTGGTGCAGCAGCAGCGCGGTCGCGAAGGCGAGGCCGCATTGAACCGGGATGACCCAGAAGGTGAAACGCGAGACGTTCCAGAGCGCGGTCCAGAACAACTCGTCCTTGAAGATGCGCAGGAAATTGGTGAAGCCGATAAAGCGGACAGGCGTCGGGCGGGGCACCAGCGGCTGGTTGGTCATCGCCGTCCAGAACGACAGGAGAAAGGGCACGAGTAGGAAGATCGTCAGTAGCACCACCGCCGGCGCGAGCATGCCGATCTCCTGAAACAGGCGGCTCCTGTCCCTGCGCCGGGCGGGGCGCACAAGGGCTGCCGTCGCCGGCAGCGCCGGTTGCTGCAAGGTCATGGTCTCCTCCTCACTCAGTTCGGGACCGGCCCGTCCGTCGTAGCAGGTGGGGCGACCGCGCGGAGCGCGGCCGACTTCGCGTTACTGCTGTTCGTCGAAGGGCGGGTAGCCGTCGTTTTCTTCGATGTCCTCGTCGATCTTCTCGGCCGCGGCGGTCAGCGCCGCCTTGACATCGCCGCCGTTGAAGATCTCGTCGACGGC
>JAPSJG010000484.1 GCA_031178305.1 Sinorhizobium sp. | reverse complement strand
GCGCTCGCGCGTCCCCTGCCGCCGCCGCTCAGAAATCGTGCCGTCGTCCCTCCGGCGGAGAGCTATTGGAAGGCGGCGGAAAAAGCGGTCACCTCCCGGGCAGGATGCGAGGTGGCGCCGCTGAAGGCGCTCGCCTGTGTGCGTAAAGCGGCGCAGTCCGACTTCGAGACGGCGATTGCCTTCGAGCGTGAGACATTCCTGGCCCTGCGCGGCTCGGCGCAAGCCGCAGCCCTCCGCCACGTCTTCTTCGCCGAGCGTGCTGCCACGCGTCCGCCGGAGTTTGCGCGTGTCTCGCCGCGAGAGGTCAAATCGGCAGCCGTCATCGGCGGCGGCACCATGGGCGCCGGCATTGCCGCGGCCCTGCGGGATGCCGGACTTCCAGTCACATTGGTTGAACGGGACGAGCCCGCCCTGGAACTGGCGCTCGCCAAACTCGGTACCATCTTCGATGGTGCGGTCAAACGGGGCCGCATCTCTGCCGAAATCGCCGCCAAGCGCATGGCGGGTGTTTTCGGCACCACTGACTACAATGCGCTCATCGATGTCGACCTTATCATCGAGGCGGTCTTCGAGGACCTCGGCGTGAAGCGGGAGGTCTTCCAGAGGCTTGTCAGCGCGTGCCGCGACGATGCAATCCTCGCAACAAACACGTCCTATCTCGATCCCGAACGGATTGCGGAAGGCATCAGCCAACCGAATCGCTTCCTGGGGTTGCATTTCTTCAGCCCGGCCCAGGTCATGAAGCTGCTTGAGGTCGTGCCGATAAAGGCGACCGCTCTGGACGTTCTAGCAGCCGGCTTCGCCGTGGCGCGGAGGCTCAACAAGATCCCGGTGCGCGCCGGCATCTGCGATGGTTTTATCGGTAACCGGATCCTCAAGGTGACTCGGGCCCAAGCCGAGCGGCTTCTGCTCTCCGGCGCAACCCCCGCGACCGTCGACGCTGCGATGCGCGCGTTCGGCTTGCCGAAGGGCCCCTTCGAGGCGCAGGATCTGGGTGGGCTCGACATCGCGGCTTTTCAGCGGCGGGCTGCCCGTGCCCGGGGCGAGACGCCCTTCGCGCCGGTTGCCGATCGCCTCTGTGCGCTAAAGCGTTTCGGCCAGAAGAGCCGTGGCGGCTGGTACGATTACGAGCCCGGCGACCGTACGCCCCGCCCCTCCGAGATTGTCGCAGAGATCATCGCCGAGGAGGGGAGGGGCACGCCGCGCCGCGACTGGAACGAGTCTTCGATCGCGGACTGCATCCTCTGGCCCATGGTTAACGAGGGGGCGCGCATCCTTTCGGACGGCACGGCGATCAGCGCCTCGGACATCGATCTTGTGAAGATCCACGGCTACGGATTTCCGCGCTGGCGCGGCGGGCTGATGTATTATGCGCAGGCCCACGGGCTCGAAAAGGTCGCCGAATCATTGCGGGAACTGGCGGATGAGGGCCTTGCCGATCCGCCTTGCGACCTATTGCTAAAAGCCACCGAACAAGGCGGCTTCCCGGGCGGTAGTCCATGATTTTCTCGCGCAGCGTTTTCCGTGCCGTGATTCAGACAACCGCCCCGCAGGCACATATGCTTGCCGCCGATCGTGAGCAGTTTGCTAATTTAGATGGTCGATTGCGTCGCGGTGGGTTAGAATCCGCCTGAACCACGCTGCTGCGCACTCGGCTCTGGCCTCACGGCCGGAGGCAAAAATTTTCTCGTGTTGTGGTAAGAGTATGGAACAGAGACTAGCCGCAGTCCTGGCGGCCGACATGGCGGGCTACAGCCGCCTGATGGAGGCCGACGAAGCAGGCACGATCGCCCGGCTCAGAACCCACCGGATAGAGTTGATCGACCCCGCGATTGCGAAGAACAAGGGTCGGATCATAAAAACGACGGGCGACGGCATGCTGGTCGAGTTCCAGAGCGTGACCGATGCGGTGAAGTGCGCCGTGGAGATCCAGCAGCGTATGAAGCGGCGCAATTCCGACGTGCCCCAGGAGCGGCGGATCGAGTTCAGGATCGGCATCAATCTTGGCGACATCATTTTCGAGGAAGACGATATCTTCGGCGACGGCGTGAATATTGCCGCGCGGATCGAGCAGCTCGCCGATATCGGCGGCATCTGCATCACCGCCGCGGTGGCGACGCAGATTGCCGATCGGCTGGAGATAACCCTCGAGGACCTGGGCGAAAAGCTGCTCAAGAACATAAGCCGCCCCGTTCATCTCTTTCGCGTCGGGTTCGATGGGGCCAGCCTGCCGCTTCCGCCAGAGGAAGGGGATGTGAAGCGTTCGGTCTCGAAACCGTCGATTGTGGTGCTGCCCTTCAACAACATGAGCGGCGATCCGGATCAGGAGTTCTTCGCGGACGGCCTGACCGAGGACATCATCACCGAATTGTCCCGCCGGCACGAGCTGTTCGTCATCTCCCGCAACTCGAGCTTCGTCTACAAGGGCCAGTCCGTGAACGTGCGCGAAATCGCCGAGAAGCTTGGGGCGCAGTATCTGGTCGAGGGGAGCGTCCGAAAGATCGGCGACCGGGTCCGGGTAACGGTGCAGCTGATCGATGCGGTGAACGATGCGCACATCTGGGCGGACAGGTACGACCGCAAATTGGACGACATATTCGCGATCCAGGATGAGGTTACCGCGGCGATAGCAGCCACTCTGCCCGGGCGGGTCGAGGCGGCCCAGCGGGACCAGCTGGCGCGGACGAAGCCTGCGAACATGGTCGCCTACGAATGCGCGCTTGCCGCCAAGGTGCTGCATCACAGGGGCACCGCTGCGGATAACGAGCAGGCGCAAGCGCTGATTGACAGGGCGATTGCACTTGATCCCGGCTATGCGCATGCGCACGCATGGCGGGCGTGCATTCTCGGGCAGGCGTGGGTCCATGGCTGGTGCGAGGACAAGGACGCGACCTGGGCCAAAATCGTAGCCGAACTGGACCGGGCGCTGGCGCTCGACGACAACGATGCCGATGTGCATCGCATTCTTGCCGCGGTGAACGTCAACAACAACGCTCTGACCGCAGCGCGTTATCACCAGGAACGCGCGCTTTCCCTCAATCCGAATTACGATCTGGTCGTGGTTCAACAGGGTGAGTTGTT
>JAPSJG010000040.1 GCA_031178305.1 Sinorhizobium sp. | reverse complement strand
CCTGGTACGGTGAAACGCACGAGTGCTACGCCGGTCTGTTGACGAGCAAACGCCGGCGCCGACATGTCAGGCGGAAACCGGAGCAGGCTTGGCCCCCTTGGTGGCCGCCACCAGTGTCGTTCTAGGTTGCGCACGTCCGGTTAGAAACCGCCCTTTGGGGAGTTCAGCGCTACGCGGCGCGTGTGAATTCACGGGGTCAACCGTTCAATTTGTTTCAAGGCGAGGGATGCACAGTTAACGGGTGGGAGGCAGAAATTTCCGCAGAGCTCTATGGATCGACCTTCGATTCAGCGGACCTTCCAGTACTAGAGCTTCGCGAACTCATCGAAGCGGTGGCGTCATGTTGACAGAAATTGGTCCTTGTCTTGCGGCTTCCGCTGGTCCGCTCTGGATGCTCGCAAGGCGCTTGGCAGCGCACTTGAACAGGCCCGACGCCGCGCAGCGCCGTGAAGACGATCAGCGGCGCCAGCGCCGCTTCATTGGCCCCGCCCCGTATCGAGGAAAAGGACAGTTCCGGTGATCGGCCGAACTGCCGACAAGGGAGGCAGCAGCGAAATTGGTGACAGCGATTAAGGCGTTGGCGGCGAGCGCCGCGAAGATGGTCTTGCGTGAACCTGAAGCCGCCAAATGCGCGTGTGCCCCATACGACGATTGTTGCGGCGGAATCGCCCAACGTCGTTCCCGAGTCCTCCGGTCTTCCGAACGGGGTACCTCCGTGCCCGCAGCGCACGGGCACCTCACGATTGACCAGAAGAAGAGGCATTCCAATTCGCCCTCGCCAATTTGTTCCGCGATTTCCATCGAAATCTCATTCCGCCAGCTAAGAAGAAGATGATCCGCGTGCCGGGTCTCGATGTCAGAGCGGATCGCTCTGCGGCCTGGCAGCCGTGGTGACTTCAGTTTTTGGTTTTCGGACATTTTGGTTGAACTTCCACAAGTGGTCGACCAATTGCCTTCAAACGCCCACCCATCCAGATGAAAATAAATTTCACGATTTGCCGAAAGCCTCCTTTTTTCATTGACGCTTTGAAAGATTTAACTCAGTCTACGAAAATAAATTACGAAAGCCGGGGGACGGCATCGGCATGAAGGTCGGGATAATCGGACTCGGATTCCGTCTCGGATATCTGGGTTATGTCTTCAAGGCGATCGACGAAAGCTTCGAGATCGCTGGCTATGTCGATCCGGCGCCGGCGGGTCTCTCGAGTCTTACGGAAAAGGGCATTTCCGCCGGCACGGCCTATTCGACCGCGGGGGAGTTGATCGCCAAGGAAAGGCTCGACCTTCTGATGATCGGCTCGCCGAACCATATGCATCTCGACCATATCCGCATCGGTCTCGAGGCAGGCCTCAAGGTCTTTTGCGAAAAACCGATCGTCAGCACCATGGAGCAGAGCCTGGAACTGGCGGCTCTCTTGGCGAAACACGGCCACGATCGGCTGATGGTCGGCCTCGTTCTCCGCTATGCCCCCATGTATCGGGATCTTCGCGCGGCCCAAGCTTCAGGAACGCTCGGCGAGGTCGTCTCGATCGAGGCATCCGAGCACATCGAGCCCTGTCATGGCGCATTCTTCATGCGCGACTGGCGGCGCTACGGGCGCTATGCCGGCAGCTTCATGCTCGAGAAATGCTGCCACGATCTCGATCTCTACAATGGCGTCGTAGGCGCCCGGCCCGAACGCGTGGCGAGCTTCGGCGGCCGCAAGAGCTTCGTCCCCGCCAATGACCCCACCCGCGAAGGCGTAAACGACCTGCAGCTCTTCCATCGCAAGCCAAGTGGCTGGCTCGGCTCCGACAAGGTGTTCGACAGCGACGGCGATATCATCGATTACCAGGTCGCGATCGTCGAATATGCCAATGGCGTCGCCATGAACTTCCACACGAACCTCAACGTGCCGGACCAGTACCGCCGTTTCTGCGTGATCGGCTCGCGCGGCACGGCGGAGGGCGATTTCATCCGCGGTTATCTCGATGTGCACGAGGTGCTTTCAGGCAAGAAAGTCGTCGAGAAGCGCTATGCCAGGGAGACGGCGCTTTCGCAGCACTACGGCGCGGACGAGCAGATGGCGGCCGAGATCATCGCCCATATCAGGGATGGCGGCCCCCTTCCGGTCTCGCCGCTCGACGCGCTGGAGGCCGGTATATTGGCGCTCTCGATGGATGAGGCGCGACTGAAGCGGGCGGTAGTCGACTTGAGACCCCTCTGGGATCGCTTCGACGAAGCATTGCACGCCAGGGCGGCCTGAGGGAGGGTAGGGCATGGGCATTCGGCGCAGCACCGTCATCCTCGCCTGGATCCTGCTGCTGCCGGCGGTTCTCTACGTGACGGTGATAGTTGCCTATCCGCTGGTAGACACGTTCATTCTCTCCTTCACGGACGCTTCGCTCAAGAAGACGACCAATTGGGTCGGCACCGCCAACTACGAGAAGATCTTCAACGGCACCTTCGCCGAAGTGATTATCCGCACCTTCGTCTGGACCGCCTTCTCCGTGGCGATCAAGATGATCATCGGCACCTTCGGCGCAGTGATGCTGAACGCCGCCGTGCCGGGCAGGCCGCTCTTCCGCGTGCTCACCATGCCGCCCTGGATCGTGCCGATGGCGATCGGCATCTTCATGTGGGGCTGGATGTATAACGGCCAGTTCGGGATGATCTCCGGCATGCTGCAGAATTGGGGACTGGTCGACGGGCCGGTCGCCTTCCTCGCCCATGGTTCCACCGCCTTCTGGGCAACGATCATCACCGACGTCTGGATCGGCGTGCCGATGGTGACGCTCTACATGCTCGCCTCGATGCAGGCGATCCCGCAGGACCTCTACGAGGCCGCCTGGACGGATGGCGCCGGGCGCGTCTACCGCTTTCGCCGCATCACCCTGCCGCTGCTCATACCGGCGATGATCACCATGTCGATGCTGTCGCTGATCGCCACCTTCAACTCCTTCGACATCATCTGGATTCTCACCCAGGGCGGCCCGAACGGCGACACGACGACGATGATCATCGATACCTACCGCACCGCGATCGGCTCGAAGAAATATGGGGAAGGGGCGGCGCGCGCGGTGCTCATCTGCATTTTCCTGTCGATCTTCTGCGTCGCCTATTTCCGCGTCACCCATCGCCTCGCCTCGGGAGAGCACCGATGAGCCAACCAGCCATGATCAACCGCTATCGCTGGTACGAACTCGTCGGCATCTATGCGGGGATTTTCCTTTTTCTCAGCTTCATTCTCGCCCCCTTCGTCGAGGGCTTCCTCGTCTCGTTGAAGCCGCTCGGCCTCCTGTTTTCCTCGCCCTACCGGTTCTGGCCGGAAAACGGCTCCTTCGAGGCCTATCGCACCATGTGGGTGAGCGTGCCGGGCTTTGCCCGCTACATCTTCAATTCCTTCTTCATCTCCACCATCGTCACGGCGGTCGTGCTCCTCCTCGTGGTGCCGTCCGCCTACGCCTTTGCCCGTTTCAAGTTCCGCGGCAGCGGTGCGTTGCTTGCCGCCTTCCTTGCCGTGAACATGTTTTCCGGCGCCGTGCTGCTCATCCCGCTCTTCCGGCTGATGCGCAGCCTCGGTGTGCTGAATACCTATTTCGCGATGATTGTGCCGGGCGTCGCCTTCCTCATCCCCTCGGCCATCTGGCTCTTGCGCACCTATATGATGCGCATTCCGCGGGAACTCGACGAAGCCGCCTTCGTCGACGGTGCGAGCCATTTCTACACGCTGCGCCGCGTCATCCTGCCGATCGCGATGCCCGGCATCGCGGTCGTCGCAATCACCACCTTCATCGGTTCCTACGCCCAGCAGTTCATCTTCGCACTCACCTTCAATTCAAAGACCGAATACATGCCGCTGCCGATCGGCCTATACGCCTATTTCGGCCGGCAGGAGGTCGTCTGGAACGAGCTCATGGCGGCGAGCTTCGTCGGCATCGCGCCGGCTGTGATCGTGATCTTCTTCCTTCAACGTTATCTCGTCAGCGGTCTGACCGCCGGCGCTGTGAAGCAATAAGCAACCACCAGAACAGGGGAGTCCTAACAGTGACAATCGCTTTCAAAGCCGCTTTTTCTACGCTTGCCCTGCTCGGATCGACCGCGCTTGGCAGCGTCGCCGCACAGGCCGCCGACCAGGAGATCAACTGGATCTATTGCGGCGACAAGATCGATCCGATCCACGAGAAATACATCAAGGAGTGGGAAGGCCAGAATCCCGGCTGGAAGGTGGTGCCGGAGGTCGTCGGCTGGGCGCAGTGCCAGGATAAGGCGACGACGCTCGCCGTCGCCGGTACGCCGGTCGCCATGGCCTATGTCGGGTCGCGCACGCTCAAGGAATTCGCCGAGAACGATCTGATCGTTCCTGTTCCGATGACCGAGGAAGAGAAGAAGAGTTATTATCCGAACATTGTCGACACAGTGACCTTCGAGGGCACCCAATGGGGCGTTCCGATCGCCTTCTCCACGAAGGCTCTTTATTGGAACAAGGATCTCTTCAAACAGGCTGGCCTCGACCCGGAAACGCCGCCGAAAACCTGGGCCGAGGAAATCGCCTTTGCCAAGCAGATCAAGGAAAAGACCGGAATCGCCGGCTACGGTCTGCCGGCCAAGACGTTCGACAATACGATGCACCAGTTCATGCATTGGGTTTACACCAACAACGGCAAGGTGATCGATGGCGATGAGATCGTCATGGACAGCCCCGAGGTCTTGGCCGCCCTGCAGGCCTACAAGGACATCGTGCCCTATTCCGTCGAAGGGGCTACGGCTTACGAGCAGAACGAAATTCGTGCCATCTTCCTTGATGGCAAGGCTGGCATGATCCAGTCGGGCTCCGGCGCCGCTGGGCTGCTCAAGGAAACGAAGGTCGACTGGGGTATCGCGCCGCTGCCGCTCGGCCCTTCGGCCAAGGGCGAAGGCACTCTCCTGATTACCGACAGTCTGGCGATATTCAAGGATACCGGCGTCGAGGAGAAGGCGATCGAATTCGCCAAGTTCATTACATCTCCCGGTCCGCAGGGCGAATACGAGCTGCAGGGCGGCGCAGGGCTGACGCCGCTACGCCCATCCCCGAAGGTCGATGAATTCGTCAAGGCTGATCCATCCTGGAAGCCGTTGATCGACGGGATCGGCTATGGTGGTCCGGAGCCGCTCTTCACGGATTACAAAGGTTTTCAGAATGCAATGATCGAAATGGTGCAGTCTGTCGTCACCGGCAAGGCGGAGCCGGCGGATGCCCTCAAGAAGGCGGCCGCCGAACTCGAACAGTACAAGTAGGTTCATTGGGACCGCGGCGGCTTCGGCTTTCGCGGTCCCGCTTGGATCGCGCGTCGGTAGCTGGAGACAGAATTATTGGGACAGCTCAATCTCAGGCAGGTTCAGAAGTTCTACGGCACTTATAAGGTGCTGAAGTGCATCGAGCTCGAGGTGAAGAACGGAGAGTTCGTCGTCTTTGTCGGCCCGTCCGGCTGCGGCAAGTCAACGCTTCTCAGGATTATCGCCGGTCTCGACGAGACGACAGCCGGCGATATCGTCATCGACGGCGAGCGGGTCAACGACCTCCCGCCGGTCAAGCGCGGCATCGCTATGGTGTTTCAGTCCTATGCGCTCTATCCGCACATGACCGTCTTCGAGAATATCGCTTTCCCGCTCCGCGTCGAGAAGATGCCTGAGGAGAAGTTGAAGGCAAAGGTGGAGCATGCTGCCCGCATTCTCCACCTGGGTGAGCGGCTGCAACAGAAGCCAGGCATGCTTTCGGGCGGTCAGCGCCAGCGTGTCGCCATTGGCCGCGCGATCGTACGCGAGCCGAAGATTTTCCTATTTGACGAGCCGCTCTCGAATCTTGATGCGGCACTGCGGGCGGACATGCGGATCGAGCTTGCAAAACTCCACCGGCAACTGAAGGCGACGATGATCTACGTCACGCACGACCAGGTCGAGGCGATGACGATGGCGGACCGGATCGTCGTGCTGAATGCCGGCGAGATCGCGCAGACCGGTGCGCCGCTCGAGCTTTACCACAAACCCGCCAATGTCTTCGTTGCCGGCTTCATCGGCCATCCGAGGATGAATTTCCTGCCGGTCACCTGCAAAGGCGCGAGCGACGCGGGTATCGAGATCGATTGCCTGGGCCAGACCGCCATTATCCCGGTCTACCCGCGCGCTGGTATGGTCGGGGCGACATTGACACTCGGCATCCGGCCGGAGCACATAGAGATCGGTTCCGGAGATCTGAGCTTGACGATCACGCCGTCCGTCATCGAGCGCCTGGGGGCGCACACCGTCGCCTACGCTTCGCTTGGGGAAGACGGCGAAAATTATTGCGCGACGCTGCCGGGGACCGTGGCGCTGCGCACCGATGAGCCGGTGAAGACCGGTATCCGCGCGGCCGACTGCCACCTCTTCGATCAGAACGGCATGGCCTTCGAGCGTCGGGTCGAGATGACGGATATCGATATGGCGCTGTTCGATCCGGCAGCGGCATGAACATCGCAACGATCCGGCTGCTTGGCCCCGAGGATGTCGAGATTTTTCGGCGCATTCGGCTCGAAGCGCTGCGTGCGGAACCGGACTCCTTTGCAAGCAGCGCCGTAGATTGGGAGAAACTGTCGGACGATGAGTGGCGCCAGCGGATCACCGCCGGCGCGGTATTTGTCGCTTTTCGTGATGGGGACCCGGTGGGCATCATGGGCTTGCTGCGGGAACGCGCCAGCAAGATGGCGCATCGTGCGACGGTCGTCATGGTGTACATGCGGGAAAGCCTGCGTGGAAGCGGTCTCGCCAAGATGCTGCTGGAAAGGCTGATCGAGCACGCGCGAAGCCAAGGCATCCGGCAATTGGAACTTTCGGTCAGCGCTGAAAACGCAAAGGCAATCGGCTTCTATAGCCGACAGGATTTTGTTAAGGTCGGCCGTATTCCCGGCGGCTGCATTCGCAACGGCCGGGAAGTCGACGACCTCATTATGGTTCGGCGCATCATCGTTTGAACGCCGGCGGCAGGCCCCACCTCAGAATGTCGAGTTGAAGGCGCCCCCGTCGATTAGCAGGTTCTGGCCGACGATGTAGCCGGCATACTGGCTGCAGAGGAAAGCCGCCGCCGCGCCGAACTCTTCCGGCGTGCCGATCCGGCCCGTCGGATTTTGCGCATACTCCTCGGCGCACACCTCCTCAAGCGAGATGCCCTTTGCCTTGGCTGTCTTCTCGAACAGCTTTTCCAGGCGCTCCGTCTTGTGGGAGCCGGGCAGCAGGTTGTTGATGATCACACCATGGCGAGCCACCTGACGGGCCGTGCCAGCGACGAAGCCGGTGAGGCCGCTGCGGGCACCGTTCGAGAGGCAGAGCTCCCGGATCGGGGACTTGACCGAGGCGGACGTGACGTTGACGACCCGTCCCCATTTCCGCTCGATCATGCTCGGAAGCACGGCTTTCATGAGCAGGATGGGCGCAAGCATGTTGGCTCTGATCGCCTCTTGCCAGTTGGCCTCGGTCACGGTCGACCAATCCCCAGGCGGCGGTCCTCCGGCATTGGTGATCAGTATGTCCGGTTGTGGCTCTGCCCGCAGGAGCGCATTTCGGCCTTCCTCCGTCGTCACGTCGGCAGCGACGATCCCCACGTCCACGCCGTAGATTTCGCTGATGGCCCGGGCCGTTTCACCAAGCTGCTTCGGCTCGCGGGCATTGAGCGTCAGGATCACGCCCGCCTCGGCGAGCTTTTCCGCCACACCCCGGCCCAATCCCTTAGAGCCGGCGCAAACGAGCGCTCGTTTTCCTTTGATACCCAAATCCATTGCATGCTCCCTAAGTTCTTTTCAGTCTGGAAGTCCGGTCAAGCTGGCATTTCGTGCCAGCCTGCCGATGAAGATGGCGGCCTCATGCTCTTGCAGCGACCTCTGCCACCGCTTCGGAAAGGAGAGCCACCTCCGACGGAGTGTTGAGATAGCTGACCGATGCGCGCGCAATCTGGTCCAGCCCGCGCGCCGTCATGTCGAGCGGCGTATAGGGGACACCATTTGCGCCGATCGCAATCTGTCTCTCCGCGAGCGCTGCACGGACTTCGCTCGCCGGTATGCCATCGATAGTGAAGGAGACGATGCCGGAAAGATCCGTACCGAGATCGCGAACCGTCACTTTCGGAATGCTTCGCAAGTTGGCTCGCAGCGTGCCTGCGAGCGCCGCGATCCTCCCGTGGATGACGTCGATCCCGAGCGCCCTTGCCTGGCGGATGGCAGTGCCGAGGCCGAGAAGCAGAGCTGGCGGATTCTCGCTTGCCTCGAAGCGGCGCGCATCGTTGCGAAGGGTCACGACGCCGTCGACGATCGGTCCGGAGACTACGTCCAGATAGGATGGCGTCAATCGCTGCAGGAATTCCTGTCGGACATAGAGGATCGCCGTTCCGCGAGGACCGCGGAGAAATTTCCGCCCGGCCGCCTTCAAGACGTCGCAGCCGAGCGACGCGACATCAATCGGGATGTGGCCGAGAGCCTGTCCGGCATCGATGAAGTAGGGAATGCCGGCCGCCTTGGTGACCCGTCCGACCGCAGCGGCGTCATTGATCAAGCCACCATTCGCCGGTAGCCAGGTCAATGAGACGAGGCGCACGCGATCGTCGATCATGCTTGCAAGCGCGGAGGCGTCGACGGCGCCGTCTTCTCGGGTCGGAATAGTGTCAATGCGTGCCCCGGCGCGTGCGGCGGCGGTCTGTATGGTCGCAAGATTGCCACCCCATTCCTGGCGACCGACGAGGATCCGGTCGCCGGCGGCGAGCGGCGGCAGCGCCGCGAATGCAGCGCCCCAGGCGGCAGTTCCACTGCCCATGAAGGCTATCTCGTCGGGCATGGCGCCGATCAGAGAGGCTGCACCTGCTCGAACATCCTCCAAAAGCGCGCTCGCATCGTTCGCAGCTTCCATCGGGCCATCTGCTGCCTCCCTGCGCAGGTAATTCCAGATGGTCTCGAGGGTCGATCGGGAAGGCAGCGAGGCGCCGGAGTGATTGAAATGCACGCCGGACTCGCAGCCCGGCGTTTCAAGGCGGAGCTCTTCCACGTCGAATGGGTTCATGCCGCGGGCTCCAGTTCCACAAGCGCCTCGACCTCCACTGTCGCGCCGGCCGGCAAAGAAGCCACGCCGACCGCGGCGCGGGCGTGCCGACCCGCTTCTCCCAGGACGTGGACGAAAAGGTCCGAGGCGCCGTTGGCGACTTGCGAATGGTCTGTGAAATCCGGTGCCGACGCAATGAAGACACCGAGGCGAGCGACGCGCCGGACGCTTGCGAGCGACCCGTCGCTCGCGGCGGCGATCTGGGCGATTACGCCGATCGCCGCATATTCGGCGGCGCGGCGACCTTCCTCCGGCGAAACGCCGGCACCGACCACTCCCGTCAGCACGTCGTCATCCCTGATGCTGATCTGGCCCGAGACGATCAGCAGGTTGCCCGCCCTGACCGTGGAGACGTAGTTGGCCACCGGGGCCGAAGGCTCCGGCAAAGAATGGCCGAGCGCTGCAAGCCTGGATGCGAAGGTTTCTGACATGGCGATCTCCCTTGGATTTGGCGGGACAATGCACGTGCGCCCGGATTGCTTCCAATTCAAACTTCGCTATGGTGCGATCGATCTGGCTAATGTCTCAAGGGAACTCATGCGCGCATCAACCACCATGCCGCCGCTGCAGGCGCTGCGGGCATTCGAGGCGGTGGGTCGACTGTTGAGTTTCCGCCGCGCCGGTGAGGAGTTGCTCATTACGCAAAGCGCCGTGAGCCACCACATCAAGCAACTCGAGCACATGCTCGGCGTGCGCCTGTTTGTCCGGAAGGCCAAGAGCATAGAGTTGACGCCCGAGGGCGCAGTATATTTCGAGCGGACAAAGGAAGCTTTTGCCCTCATAACGAGCGCAACGTCCGAGATGCGTCGGCAGGCGGGGCGAAGGAAAGTGTGTGTCAGCGTCCTGCCCTCCTTCGCTGCCAACTGGCTCGTGTCCCGGCTGCCACGCTTCATGCAGGAGCATCCGGATATCGAGATCGACCTCGAGCCGACATTGCGCCTCACCGATTTTACCGCCGATGAGGTTGATCTCGCGATCCGGTTCGGCGCCGGTCGCTGGGAGGGCGTCAGGGCAGAGCGATTGATGAATGAAGAACTGAGCCCAGTGCTCAGCCCGGCTCTTTTCGGCGACGGCGCCCTCTTCGCCGAGCCGGCCGACCTGCTTTCCCAAACATTGTTCGACGCCATGAACCCTTTGGGTTGGGAGCTCTGGTTCGGCGAAGTCCGAATTGATTTTCGGCAAGCCCGCTTATTGCAACTGACGGATTACAACATCGCGCTCCAGGCGGCCCTCAACGGTCAGGGTGTCGCGATCGGACGGATGCTTCTCGTTCGAGACCACCTCGCCGCCGGGCGCTTGCTGCGGCCATTCCCGCAGATCGTCCGCTCCGAGAAAACCGCCTATTGGCTAGTCATGCCGGAAAATGCCCGCCTTAGCCCTGCCGCCGCAACCTTTGCGTCATGGCTGAAGGAGGAGGCGACGATTGAAAGTGCCGACTACTGCATGTCTCCTTAAATCGACCTCGTTTAGGGACAAAGACATGCAGCAATTCAAAGTGCTACAGCGACCTTTGCGCGTCTGATAAGACGCGCGGCGCTGTAGTGAAAACGGCGCCGGCGTCAGCATCGCCATAGAAAGCCATCATGCCGCGCCCTGCTCCGGCGCATGCGGATCGCTCGCGATCGGCCAGATGTCGCGGCGTGCGCGTCGGTAGGGCGTCTTTGTCGGATCGTTGGGGTAGGGGGTTCCTGCCGAGCAGTAGATGATCCTCGACGCGATCTTTGAAAACGAGGCGTAGAAATGATTCGTCGATTTGATGACGAGGATTTTCTTCGACAGTGGGTCGATGCCCATGACCGAAAAGAGGCTTGGGTCGAAGCTCTGGGCGCGGGTCGAATTGAGAATAATGTCGATGCCGCGGTGACGGATATAGGCGGCGTCGCCGAAAGGAGCGAAGCTCTCGCCGAAGCGCATTTCCGCATTGCGTACGAGCCGTACGACCTTGACCATGCCGTCGATCGGGTTGCCTGTGCCCGGAGCGGACTTCGCCCCGAAGCGCAACGGGATCTCCGCCCCTTCGCCGGCCGCCATGCAGATCTGAACGGCCATTGAATCCCAGATGGTTCCGATCGCGGCATTGGTGACTTCGTTGGAGATGAGTTCCTGCAGCACCACAGTGGCATCGCCCGCGGTGCCGCCGCCCGGGTTGTCCCACATGTCGGCGATTACCACCGGGCCGGAGGGCGCGGCAATCGCCTCGGCAACGGCTTGGTGCTCGTCGATTTCAGGCATGCGAAACGTGCCACGTCTGGCGAAGAGCTCAAGGCCGAGTTCCCTGGCAAGCGCCTGACCTTTTTCCGGACGGCCATTAGTGACCGCAACCATTTTCGTACCCATCTCCGGGACGTCGCCGGCCATGAAACCGTGCACCACTGAAAGCGACAGCACGTCGGGATCATCCCTCTCGATCCGCAGGATCTTGTCGACGAAGCTGCGCATCGGTACGCGCGACGTCGGGAAGACATCGATCATACGGCAGTCGAAGACTGACATCACCGGCCTGATGCGGCCTTCAAGCGTGTCGACCGCGATCCGCCAAAGGTCCTCGGCGCGTTCGACGAAGTCGGTATGGGGAAACTCCTTGAAGAAGACGAAGAAATCGGCCGCCGCGACGCGCTTCTCCGTCAGGTGGCTGTGAGGATCGAGCTCGGCGCAGACGAGCACGTCGGGGCCGACGATCTGGCGCACGCGGGCGAGAAGGTCTCCCTCGGGATCCTCGTAGCCGTCGGCCACCATTGCGCCATGGAGGCCGAGGACGACCGCGTCGACAGGCATCGCCTCCTGCAACTGCCCGAGGATCTCGTCGCGCAGTGTCTCGTAAGCCTGACGGTTGACGAGGCCGGCCGGGTCCGCCCAGGCGGCCGTGCCCTCGATCAACTGCCAGCCCTTTTCCGCAGCGACGCGCCGCCCGACGGTAATCGGCGCGGTACAGAGCGTGGGCGTATCCGGGTGTTTGCCGGGCGGTGCATAAAGCGACGCTTCAAAAGCGCGCCTGTCAATGCAGATGGGAGAAAAGGTATTCGTTTCAGTCGCCAGGGCTGCCGTGAAGATCCGCAATGCCGTCGCCTTCCCCGCGCTCAGTTTCCCATGGGGTTCGGCAGATAGCCGGTGAAGCCGCAGACTTTCCACCGAGCCTCATGCTTTCGGCAATAATAGACCGTTTGCCACTTCATGATATCGATCTGGCCATCTACCTTCCTGATGCTGCCATCGAACTTCTTGCGGGCGAGCGCTAGGTCGCCACTGATCTCGACGCCCTCCAGCCTCGTCGCCGCAAAGATCGCCGTGCGCGCGTCCTCGGCAAAGGATTGCCCCGCGAAATCGCGCGCCTGGCGCAGCCACTCGTCGCGGTAGGCGGCAAGCGAGGGAAAGCTGAGGCGCCAGTGATCGGGGTTTGCCTCCCGCCTGCCGTCTATGCCGATGAAGCCCTCCTCGATGAAATCGCCCGCCACCATTGCCCAGTCGGCGGCGAGGAAAGCGTCGATGTCCCGCCTCACCAGCATCTCCCAGATCGAATGCCGGTCGCCATCGCTCAGTGGAAACGGGTTCTGCAGCGGATCGCGCACGTGTTTCGCCCCTATTATGAAATTTTTTTCATCTCTGGCGTTTTTCTCTGGCCAAATTCGGCCGTATGTGGTCATTTGTCAACGACATGTGAAAATTATTTGCATATTCAAGTGCTTTGCGCGGGAGGGGTGGAGGCGTATTTCGAGGTTTGTCCGCTGGCGCGCGACATGCGTGCAAATGCCTCCACCTGGCTACATAATGCTCTGAGGAGAGTGGCCGTCCATATGGATATTTTCGCGACACTGCTGGAGGAAAAGGAGCGGCTCTCCCAGTCGGAGAGCCGCATCGCCGATATCCTGCTCAACGACTTTGAATTCGCGGTCAACGCGTCGATCATCGAACTGGCCGGCAAGGCGGACGTCTCGCCGCCGACGGTGACGCGTTTCTGCCGGCGGCTCGGCTGCGAGAGCTTTTCCGACTTCAAGGTGCAGCTTGCCCGCACTGCCTATGTCGGTATGCGTTACCTGAAGC